>CAKZTD010000012.1 GCA_937921595.1 uncultured Saprospiraceae bacterium | reverse complement strand
TTGGTCTTTTATGAAAAACCCAATTAGTGTTCTATTGCTGATATGGATTGCGTTTAATTTTATACAAGTACTCAATCCTTCCGCAGGCTCCAGACTAGCTTGGGTTTATACGGTAAGAAGTATGGCCGGACAAAGCTTACTCTTCTTTATTGGCTGCTATGCATTTACCTCTTTCAAAGCAATCAAAACAACACTTAAGGTGATCATCACCATGGTGACTATTTTGGCTTTATATGGATTAAAACAAGAATTTTTTGGTTTTACAAATACGGAAATGGCTTGGTTGATGGCTGATCCAGAACGATTTCAGTTAATTGTTCAATGGTCTAGAACTAGAATATTTTCATTGCTTTCTGATCCCACGACACTGGGAATTGTAATGGCTTATACTTCTTTGTTTTGTATTATTCTTGCCACTGGTCCATTTAAAATGTGGCAAAGAATAGGGCTTGGCATAACGGCGGTTTTGATGTTGATGACCATGGCTTATGCAGGTTCCAGAACACCCGTCGTTTTGTTCCCTTTTGGTGTGGTCATTTTTGTTATGTTGACTTTAAAAAAGGAATACCTAATTGGAGGTGCTTTCTTTTTTCTGATTGGAGTTGCCTTTGTAATGAAAGGATCCTCGAATGCTGTGATTTTCAGAATCCAATCTGCCTTCAAACCAGGAGCAAGTAGTGATACAATGGATGTTCGTTTTAAAAATCAAAAAAGAATTCAACCTTTTATACATTCTCATCCTTTTGGAGCTGGACTTGGAAGTACTGGACTTTGGGGACGACGATTTACACCAGATTCTTTTTTAGCAAAATTTGCACATGATAGTGGTTTTGTAAGAGTGGCAGTAGAATTAGGCTGGATCGGATTGATCATTTATATGAGTTTTTTATTTATGGTTTTAAAAACTTCAGTCAAATATTATTTAAGAGTTAAAGACCCTGAGATTAAAACGATCTATCTTGGAATGACCGTTGTTTTCTTTGTACTAACTTTAGCGAGTTACCCCCAAGAAGCCATCGTTCAATTACCCACGAGTATTATATTTTCGACTATGCTCGCCATGATGGTAAGGCTTAAGGATTTTGATGAACACTATCAAGAGCATTACGAAGAGAAACCAAGAGTAAAAACAAGGAACAAGTCATTAATTGAACAATGATTATAACCTTCTAAACAATATACTGATGTTGTAATGTAGGTTATAAAACTATATGGGCACATAACTACATCACCATATTCATGCGCGATTGATTTTAGTTTTTAAATTTCTAATTACATACTTATCATTATTTTTGTCCTACGACTTTCTGACATGGTACAAAAATTGGACATACAACATTTGATTAAACACTAGATAATAAATATACTATTTTGAAAAAGCTATCTATCCTTACTTTCACATTGATGATCGCCCTTAGCGGATTGGCTCAGGTAACTGATTTTAATAAAATTGTACCTGATGAAGAAACTCGTCCTAAGACTTTCGAAGATTATTTGGTTCAGCTAGCCTGGACTAATAACCCTCAGAGTAAAATCCTCGGCCATGAAACCAAGATTGCTGAATTGGAATCAGACTTAACCAAAAGAGAATGGATGAAAAATCTTCAAGCTCAATGGAATGTCAATGAAATCAGTTTGAGTAATATCGTTTATCCTGACAACGATCTTTTTGTGGCTATTCCTATTTGGAACGTGACTGCAACCCTTAATCTAAATACCGTTGCTAATAGAAAGAAAGAGATTGAAGCTTCTAAGCAAAAAGTTGAAATATCTAAGCAGAGTACCAATATGCTGAAGCTTCAGCTCAGAGCCATGGTTCTTGAAAGATATCATACATTTAATTCAACGAAAGATATTTTAAAAATAGCAACCGAGGCAGAGCAAAATGCTAGTGAAAACAGTTCACTTTTAAAGGAGTTATTTAATGAAGGTAAGGTTAATTTTGAGGATGTAACCAGAGCAGACTTAGCTTACACAAATGCTAGAATGGCGAAAGTTAATGCAGAAACAGATATTAAAATTACGAAAATTGCTTTGGAAGAATTGATTGGTGTAAAGTATGAAGATGCCGAGAAATTTGGCAAGTCATATAAAAAAGAAGATTAAGAAATCTCATAATTAAACAAAAAAGCCCGCTTTGATTAAAAAATCAAAGCGGGCTTTTTTCTAAGTTATACTGAATCCTATTATTTTAGAATCCCGTCTGATCTTAATTTATCGAGATAAATCTTAGCACCATATTTATTGAGGTGTTGATAATCTCCAAATCCTTTTACATCGGTTACTGCACTGGAATAATCATTCACTTTCATTCCTGTAAAAGATTCCACTTCAGCTTTAAAAGCAGAAAGGTTTGTAATTGTCTTTGCAAATGGTGGATAATATGGATTGATCACTAATTGAACATCTGTTCCTTTTTCTTTTGCAGTATCTACTATATCTTTAAGGTTTTCCAAGAGATAATTCAGATCAGTAGTATCGGGTTTTAAGTCAATAAAGTAAGTATCTAAATCGACTACTGCATCAATCATATTTTGATTAATTACTCGATCAAGCAACCAGTCTTTATCCGTTTTCGTTCGATAAAACATTGCTCGTTGAAATATCTCGCTGTTATATCGAAAGAGATGACTAAACTTCGCACCATGACCCATATTTCCTTTCAATGAAGGAAAATATCTTGAAAGAGCATACTTACTTACCTTAGCTCCATCGCTCATATTTTCTGCACGTTCAATAATAAAATCTTCTAGATTTTCAGAATAAGTACTGTAACTATTAAAGCCTATAGTGAGCTGATCATTAATTCGATCGCACATTGTAACATCCACAATCATTTGTGCCGGTGGCGAATATCGATCATAATAATCGTGTACTAATTCGTTCATCAAATCGACTGACATTCCGTTGTAACTTAGATTGAATGTTTTTTTTCCCGTTATCTTTTCAATGTGTGGTTCATAAAAAATCAAACCTCTTGAATTGCCTACTAAAAGTATATCTGATTGCGCTTGCCCCGTATACATCCTGGTGTATCTAAACTGGCTTTTTTCAAGTTGACTTTTTAGTATGCGCCCGCCTAACCTATCGCCAATGAAGGTGAGTAATAATAGCGCTATGATCCAGTATACTTTTTTCACGAATGATTATTTTATTTTTTATTTAAAACTGGAAATATATAAACGAGTTAGATCCAAAAGTTCCAAAGAATGCAATTAACCAAAGTAAAATAGCAAAGGAAACTACTCTGAAGTAAGGATTTTTAATTGTTACTTTATACAATGGTGATCTAAGATTTAACAACTCAACAAGCTGTAGAATTACAATCACTATTACCCCTTTTAAAACAATAAATTTATTGATCACACTTCCAAAGTTAAAACCTTCTAAAGATGCAATTCCAGTGATTACATCTGATGCAATTTCAAAATTCGGAGCTCTAAAATAAATCCAAGCCAGGCAAGTCGCAAAATATACCATTGCAATTGCTAAAGCATTTTGAATGAACAAAGGTGTTCTGATCGCATCAAGCATTTTATTCCAGATCGGTCCGGCAAGTCTTTGTATTATTAAATACCCGCCATGTAAAAATCCCCAAAAGATATAAGTGTAACTCGCTCCATGCCACAAACCTCCCAAAAGCATCGTCACCATATTATTCATGTAGGTGTACATTTTGATTTTATTTTTCTCTCCTTGCCTCATGTAATACCAAGCATAGGCAATCAAAGCAACGAAGACACCAATCAACCACCACCAACCGGTTACAACAACTGCTAAAACCATAAAAAGAAGGATAAAGAAATACGAACCAAAGCTTCCACCACGACTTCCACCTAATGGAATATACAGATAATCTCTCAGCCAGCTGGATAATGAAATATGCCACCGAGCCCAGAAATCACTAAAGTTTTTAGAGACATAAGGCGTTTTAAAATTATCTGGAAAATCATATCCAAGTACTCTTGCCAATCCAATCGCAATGTCAGAGTATCCACTAAAATCACAATAGATTTGAAATGACCAGAATATTACTCCTATCAAAAGATGCATGGAAGAGAAGGTATCCGGAGCCATAAAACATTGATCCACAAAAGGAGCCAAAGAATCTGCAACCGCTACCTTTTTAAAAAAGCCCCAAAGAATTTGTCCAGTACCTGCAATCGTTCGATCCCAATTGAATTCTCGGTCTTTTTGGAATTGTGGCAAAAAGTCAGCAGCTCTCACAATTGGTCCTGCCACTAACTGAGGGAAGAAAGATATAAAGGTAGAAAATCGTATAAAGTCGCGTTCAACTTTTATCTTTTTATAATACACATCAATCGTATAACTCATCGACTGAAAAGTATAGAAGGATATACCAACCGGTAGTATTATTTTGAGCGTATGAAAGGAAGACTCCATGCCAAATCCGGTAAGCATGTCCATAAAGGAGCCAATAAAGAAGTTGAAATATTTAAAAAAGGCCAAAAAACCTAGGTTGACCACCATACTTAAGATCAACAGTCTTTTTCGTTTTTTAGCGTCCTCTGATTTATCTAATTCCAGCCCTACAAAATAATCTATAAGCGTCGATGTAAGGACTAGACTAAGAAATCGCCAATCCCACCAGCCATAAAAAAAGTAACTTCCGACTAAACATAAAATAAGGCGTGCCTTACCCTTAAGATTGAAATACAAGGGAAGAAATACGGCAATGAATGCAAAAAATGCTACGCTATTAAAAATCATGTTTTTGGTCTTACAGAGCGAGTCTGCGGTTTTATCAGGCTTTTAATTTTTATTATAAAAGCTTGTGTTGTGTGTTAATTAAAATATCCTTCAATCTCCGTTTTCCAGATTAAATAGGCTTCTCCATTCAGGTGAATCCCGTCGCTGGTAAACTTTGCAAAAAGAGCGCCATCTTTATTCGCAAATTTCGCATGTAAATCTATGTATTTCAATTGATTATCTAGGGCAATCTGCTGTATCGTTTTGTTTATAAAAACAATATCATTATTGTCAATTGGGATGACTCGTACATCAGGGTTTACGGGTAAAATACTGTAAAGGTACAATTCTGTTTCTGGGCTTTCTTTAATAATCCTAGAGACAATTTTTTGATAGTTTTGGATGACATAATCTGGCTTATGAAACAGCAGATCGTTTACCCCGATCATCAAAAACAATTTTGATACCTCCTTATCTGTAATCCCTCCAAGTCGTTTTAAAATACCATCGGTCGATTCTCCAGGAATACCTCTGTTTTTAATCTTTGGATTATTCATCAATTCTGCCCAATCACACTGCGCGGTTATACTATTTCCTAAAAAGATGATATCTCCTTTTTCTATTGGCATTTTTTCATAAAGACTTTTCCGATGATCATATTCAGAGCCCAAACCTCGGTTATTGAGCCGATATTTCAAAAAATTCCATCCTCCAAGTTTGTGAACTAGGAAAATAAGCACAACCACAAAAAGGATGTTCAGGAAAATGGAAAATATTAAGGGCTTGTTTTGCATCGAAGGATTGTTCGGTGTTCGGTGTTCGGTGTTTAGATCCTTAATATGAATTCAAAAGTTCGGTTGTTCCTCTTACTATTTTCACTTAGGAAAATCTATCCCTATTCCGATTCATCGGAAACTATCCCTCATCACTATTTGACCGCAGGGAGTATCTTATTTCTCCGACTCCATCACCTCATCAATCGATACTTTTCGAGTATGCTCAGAGTGTTTAAAATTCTTATCCGGATTCCCCATTTTCAAAAGACCTTTTGCTTGATTCAAAACAAAAAGCGGTAAGCCCCAAATTGAATTCCAAATTTGCTTAGGAGCTTTTGATAAATACAAAACCCAAAAGATATTTAAACTAAAAATGGCTAGCGCAGTAAACATAACACCCGCTAATCGAATGTCAATAAAAGCACTAGCAATCATCAATATTACTCCAATAAATAATTGAATAAACATCGGTGGTGCTATCGTCACTAAACCAAAAAGAAATTGATTCCAATTAAAACCTAAAATACCTCTCAATAACAATCCAGAAGAATTTTTTAGATTTTGAAAATACGAGAACAACCATCGTGATCGCTGTGTTTCTACCTGCTCACCTGAAACTACTTTTTCATCATAGACCACAGCATTCCAAGCATAGGTGATCTTTTCTTTTTTAAATAAAAGATTATTCTGAAGGATCTTATCTTCCTGAAGCATTTTCTTCCACTGCGTTTTTCCTTGTTCAATCTCAGGGCTAGCTAAGTAAGCCTTATACAATTCAGATTCCACGGCCATCCCAGAACCAGAAATTACAGAAGATGAGCCTAGTAAATATGGGACGTATCGATCGGTATAATTTTTATAAAATTCTCCAGTTGCATCTGCACATGCATAAACCGTATCTAAGTTTTTAGCGGTCCGTTGTCCCTGTACTGTTCGGCAACCATTCAAAACATATTTATTGATTTCTGTCAAAAAATCAGGACGAGCTAAATTATCCGCATCAAAAACAACGATATATTCATGATCTCTAACAAAGTTTTCAATTGCATGAATTATTGATTTTGCTTTTAATCGCAAGGAAGGTTGAGGATTCAAAACCACCAATCGTTCATCTTCTAAATCCCAACCAGTAATATCGCATTCGTCAGCCACCAAATAGATGTGATGCTTTTGGTGTTTTTGGCGAAGTAAAGATTGAATCAAAGGCTTTGCAATTTCTGCATTTTTATAAGCAGTAATAATACAGCCATAATCGTATTCTTTGTAGGCAGCCTCTCCTTTTTTTATGTCCTTGATTTTTTCACCAGTCAAGCGAGAGACTAAAACCATAAAAAACGGAAGTACTAAAAAGAAAGCTACTACGAGACAAACAATCGCAAATATTGTATACAAAATACTCATGATACTTAGACTTTTGGATTAGAAGAAATGATACTTGACAATTGAGGCAAAGGTTTGAACGCATTTTTACTTTCTGGTTTCAAATGCCAGAAAATCGCTTTTAGAAAAACCTTGGCATGTTGCCATTCTCCTTTGATCAAATATAAAATTAAATTTTTGGGTACCGTAAAAAAGATTAAAAAGACACTGAACAAGAATATCTCAAAACCAGAACGGTTTCGTCGAGTAAATAAAATTCGATTTCGAGTCAGATAAAACGTTTTTAATGTACTCATTTTCCCTACAGATACCGATTCCTTATGATAAATTTTAGCTCTTGGTTCTACATAGATTTCAAAACCACCATTGCGAATTTGTTCGCACCAATCCAACTCTTCATAATACAAGAAAAACTCTTCCGGCATCATTCCAACTTTTTCAACTACTGCTCTAGGAACCATCATTGCAGCGCCGTGTACATAAGACGTCGGATATGGGTGATCAAATTGACCTTCATCAATTTGGTTCGCTCCAATCGTTTCATTTCTAGCCGTCATGGCATTGACTGGCGTCGTTCCTGCGTATTGAATCAACTCACCAGATTGTTTATGAACTTCTGGGTGATGATAAATTAAAGGACTAACTGCTCCAAGGTTTTTTACATTTTGAAAAAGGTCTAATAAAAGCTCAATAGATCCTTCAATCAACTCTGTATCATTATTGATAAAATATAGATAACTCCCTTTACTAGCCTTAATTCCCAGATTATTTCCACCTGAAAAGCCTAAATTCTCTTCACTACGTATGAATATAATTTCCGGATATTTTCCCAATAACTCTGGGCCAGGGTTTTCTTTAGAAGCATTGTCAATAACAATTACCTCCAAATTAGGGTATTGAAGTTTACGGACTGAATCCAACATCTCAGTCGTGACACCTAAAGAATTGTAATTAATAGTGATGAGAGACACTAATGGTTGGTTCTCTGCCATATGAAAGATCAGTTTTTGGTATTTTCTGTTTTCTATAGTACGCAAAAAAACAAAATAGGTTAAACCTACTCACACCTTTATACAAATATAGTGCAAACAAGTTTAACCTATTATTTTAAAACTAAAATTGACGTATCAATTTTACGACTCTTTCTGAATCATCGCAGGGATGGTGCGAGAAAGAATCTTTATATCTAAAGCGAAAGAGTATGTTTTAGCATATTCGATATCTAAGCCAACTCTTTGCTCAATGGTCAAATTATCTTTACCTTCTTTACAAGTTTGCCATAGACCGGTGATACCTGCAGGGCAAAGAAAACGTTCAGCCCAAGTATCTCTAGTCATTTGTTCCGCTTCGTAAAGTGGTAATGGTCGATTTCCAACGATAGACATATCCCCCATTAGTACATTGAATAACTGAGGTAATTCGTCTAAGCTCGTTTTTCTAATAATTTTTCCAATTCCAGTAATTCTAGGATCATTATTAAGTTTTACAAAACCGGCAACGCCACCTTCTTCTCCATCTTTACCATAGTGGTTAAGGTGAGCAAGGTCTTTTAATTTTGCATCTGCATCCTGACACATCGATCTGAATTTAAGGAAATCAAAAACCTGATATCCAGTACCGACTCTTTTTGAGCGGTAAATGATCGGGCCTTTTGAACTTAATTTTACAGAAAGTGCAATAATCAAAAGTACAGGGCTTAATAATAAAATCACAGCTGAAGCAAATGCTATATCAAATAAGCGTTTGCCCAAAGGAATCCGAATTCTTTTATTTTCATCTAACATCTTGTAATCAATCATGTCAGATTTAAATTTTGACAAAAACTCAATCCGTCGTTTCAAATCTCTCCAGTTTACTGGCTCGGTATAACAATCATCCACACCTTTCTTTAATAAGAAAGTTGGGTCAATATCATTTTTATCCTGAGCGAATAAAACAAAAGGAATTAATTGAAAGACAGAATTACTCTTAGTGTTTTCAAGTAAAAAGTAATTGTCGTTGACCAAGTAGTTCAGGTTACAAATAATAGCTGAGGGTAAACTTTTATTTTGTTTAATACAATCATTTAGATAATTATAGGCCGAAACCGAATTATCCATTGCATTCATTGAATAACTATCTGAGTCATAATCATTTGTAGACATCAATGTGCTAAAAAAGTGTTTATCAAAACCAATAATTAGCAACTCTTTGACGTCCTGATCTTCACAGGTAAAAGTTTTGTTCATAAGTACAATCAGAGTGGTGGTTAAAAAAATGAATCATTAATCTTGATTCCAAATGGTTATTCTTTCCTAGTGTTAAAATAATTGGTAGAGGTTGCTAAAATTATACGTTAACTATTTGAGTTCGAGTTTGTGTTAATACTGTATCTATCTTTTCATTCAAATTGATTGGATTAAAAGGCTTTGGTATATATCCTTCAATTCCTAAATCATAACATTTTTGGATAACCTTTGAATCTTCATCAGCAGAAACGACTAAAACTGGAATTTCGCGAAACAAGCCACTTGTTCTAATGTTGTTTAGAAAATCAATCCCACTAAGACGAGGCATTGACATATCTAAAATTATCAAGTCTGGCATATTTCCGTAACTCAACCATGCTAAGGCATCAAAACCATCAGCCATACAAGTCACATCAAATCGCTTGCTTAAAAATCTATTCAATAGTAATCTGATACTGTCATGATCCTCAATTACGAGGATTTTCTTTTTGTTCGCTTTCATCGTTTCCTTTTTCTTTGGGCATATAAATTACAATACCCTTTTGTTACGACTAACAAATCGGTTGAAGAATCCAGAAGTTGAGACACACGATAAAGACAAACCAATAATATAAATTATTAGTTAGTTCATCTTGAGAAGTCAAAACGGTTACTAGTTAGGTTGAGGGGGAACAGTATTTGGGATGGTAAAAGTTAGAAAGGATCAAGCTTGGTTAAAAATTGTAAGTTTTTAAGCTTAGTCACTTTCTGATAAATTCATGGGACTTCTCGGTCCTTTAATCTAAAATCTGTTTTTTCTAGGTTGTTATCACAAAGTTAGCCAATAAATCTAAATTATAACAATAAGTTTTAAATCTTTTTTAAACTTAGTTTTGGAAGGGAAGTCAAAAATATATTTCTCTTATATATTTATTACAAAGGTATACTTTGATTTCCTATTGCGATATACCCCAAAATCGGTATTTATTAAATTATAGGTTTATTATATACATTTATTTTATTTGTCTATTTGTTTGTAAATTATTGTGTTCATACACTTTTAAGACTTGCTATAAGTAGAGAAAGTCACTGTTTAATAAATATTTATTAATGGAAAATCTCTCCATTTTTCTTTAATTTCGGAGAATATTTAGCTTTTAAATAAGGCAAGGTTTATGCATTATAGATGTACGGCAAGAGCTTAGTCAAATAATATCTTGCCGAACAATTCTAACCACAACAAAAATATGGCAGATGTACTGTTAAGCTTTAATTTGTTTGGATTTTAGAAGGAAGATTTTTGCATCTTTGCCTGTCACTGTCTCCATTTATGACAGTTTAAAATTTATAAGACACATGGACATATTTCTTAAAATTACTTTTTGGTCCTGTTTAGGACTCGTTTTTTATACCTACTTAGGCTATGGCCTTGTACTTTATGTACTTTTAAAAATTAAAAATCTCTTTAAAAAGCGACCTCCTGTTGTTGAATCAGCTGAAAAAGACTTACCTCAGGTGACTTTTGTAGTTGCTGCTTATAATGAAGAAGGTTATATCGAAGACAAAATTAGAAATAATTTGGCTTTTGACTATCCAAGAGATAAAATTCATTTTCTTTTCGTAACCGACGGATCTGATGATCGAACTCCTTTATTAATTGAAAACTTCGATTATCCAAAGGATGTTAGTTGGAAACTATACCATAAACCAGAAAGAGCAGGCAAAATTGCTGCTGTAGAGCGTATTATGGAGTTTGTTACTAGTCCAATTACCATATATACAGATGCCAATACAGATGTCAATGCTATGGCTATTCGAAATATAGTCCGACATTATAATGATCCGACAATTGGAGCTGTTGCAGGAGAAAAGAGAATTTCAATGTCTGCCAAGGATGCTGCAAACTCAGCTGGGGAAGGTTTTTATTGGAAATATGAATCCGCTTTGAAAAGATGGGATGCACAACTTTATTCTGTTGTAGGAGCTGCTGGAGAGTTATTTTCTATCCGAACGGACCTATACACACCAGTACCACCAGACACGATTATTGAAGATTTCTTCTTGACTTTGACCATTTCACGAAATGGTTATCGAGTAATGTATGAACCAGATGCTTTTGCCGTAGAGACTTCATCTGCATCTATCCAAGAGGAATTAAAACGTAAAATCAGAATTGCAGCAGGAGGACTACAAGCCGTTTATCGCCTTGCTCCCCTACTCAATATTTTTAAATATGGATTGTTGACTTTCCAATATGTATCGCATCGGGTACTAAGGTGGACCTTGACACCGGTAGCCTTGCCTATTCTTTTTATCATAAACCTGATTTTAGCGATTAAAGGTTATCCTTTATTCCAAATCATTCTAGGATTACAAGTCATTTTCTATCTGGCCGCATTTTGTGGTTATCTGTTAGAAAAGCAAAAAATAAAATTCAAAGCTTTTTTTATTCCATATTATTTCTGCATTATGAATTATGCGGTTTATCGTGGATTCCTTAGAATCATCGGTGGCCGACAATCAGTGATGTGGGAAAAAGCGAAAAGAGCTTAAATTCAGAAGTAAGAGGTGAGGAATGAGGGGTGAGTTACTCACTTCTCATTTCTGATTTAATCGACCTATCTTATAGTTTCATCTTAATTAGTTTCCGTAAAGGCAATAAAATCCCTAGTATTGCAGTAAGTACTATTATTGGCCTAAAATAATACACTAGGCTACTTACAAAACTAATTAAACGATGAATTCCAAACTATTTTTATTTCTACTACTAAGCGTAGTTTTTAGCTTTTCTGCCTGTTCTGATTCTTCATCAGCTTCGAATGACAGCACACTGAAAAGTATTCCCAATGATGTCTCCATGGTCACGGCTATAGACGCGAATGCGATCCTTGAAAAAGCCGATTTTGAAAATGTCAAAAACATGGAGTTTTATAAAGAACTCATTCAGGAAACCAAGCGATACAATTCTACATTAGGAGAAGTCCTCGCGAATCCACAGCAGTCAGGTGTTGATCTTAATAAAAACATCTACATTGCTCACGATTTAAATCCTGATAATCCAGAAGAAGTTTTCGTTGCTATTATCGCTTCTGTAAAAGATAAGGCAGCATTAGAAACTTTGATTAATTCGAACACAAGTTTGAAGAAAGTCCCACAAGACAATTTCAATGTTGCCATGAAAGGCAGTCAATCTGTTGCATGGAATGACGACAAGGTTTTATTAGGAATGACCAATTCTTATACCGATCCAATTGATAATATTGCAAAGTTTTTTAGCACTACCGCTGATAACTCGATTGCAGGTGATGCAGATCTTCAAAAAGCAATGTCTGGGAGTCATGACATTACCAGTTGGATGAGTTCAAATGCAATGGCGAATAGTCCTTCTTTGAAAAACATGTTGACTATGGCGAGCATTGACCCTGATGCAGCCAAAGATAATTTCATTCATGGTTATGTAGATTTTAATAAAGGAAAAATAGAATCAAGATCTGACCTTTATCTTCAAGATGCATTGATGGAAGACATCAATATCATGTTTAAAGATAAGGTAAGTACAGATTTCTCTTCTTATATTCCAGCCAATGCAAACTCAGCAATGGCCGTTTCTTTAGACTTGGAAGGCGTCCAATCTGTTTTACAAAAGAAAGGTGTTTTGATGATGGCTAATTTTGGTTTAAAAGAATATGGTCTAACCGTTGAAGATATCTCGAGTACTTTTAGTGGAGATATTTTGCTTTATTCTACACCGGGAAGTAAGGATACTCCTAGAGGATCTTTTGCTACTACTATTAGTAATCAAGATAAATTTGACAAATTTTTAGCTTTGGCTAACGATTATAAAATACTAACAAAAATCAGTGATAATCTTTATTCTATTAATAATACATCCATGTTATCAGGAGGAGGTTTTAATGGCCAAGATGCTCAACTTTTTATCAAAGATGATATGATCTTTGTTTCTGCTGATGTCGCAATTGTTGAAAAAATTGCTTCTGGAGGATTTAGTGGAAAGGAGAAAATGGATAAGTCAAAAATTAAGTCTCTTAGGAATAATATCTTCTCAGGTTTTGCAGACGTTGGTACGATGATGGAAAGAACTGGTGGAAAAGATTTGAATTTAAATTTCGACAATATGGATTTTTCTACCAATCGAAAAAACAGTATTTTCAACATGAACTTCAAAGACAAAAACACAAACGGACTAAAGCAGTTATTTGAATCTATTAATGAAATTTATCTTGCGGATAAGCGAGGGGAAATTTAAAAATCGAAGATTTTTTAAGCTAACAAGCGATCAAATTAATAAGTGAACAATAGACCATAACAATTGCTAACTTATTAATTTGATCACTTAAATACTTGATAATTTATTTTTCTATGATACTACTCAAAGACGTAAAGCCAGAACCTATTTTCGATGTGCCTAAAAAAATAACTTCGGATATCTGGGCGATCGATTGTGCTTTTAAAAAAGGTAAGCAATACCTTATCACTGCACCATCCGGAAAAGGGAAGTCTACCCTACTCCATTTGATTTATGGTTTGAGAAATGATTACACAGGTTCGATAGAAATTGAAGAAAAAGTAGTTGGTGATTTTAAACCAGACGACTGGTCAGAATTGCGACAATCCAAAATCTCTATTGTTTTTCAGGACCTTCGTTTGTTTCTTAATCTTACCGCTTTAGAAAACATCCAATTAAAAAACGAACTCGTTCCTCATAAAAGTGAAGAAGAGATTTTAAATATGGCAAAAAAGCTTGGAGTTGAAGAATTATTAGGTAAACCTTGCAAGACGCTTTCTTATGGACAGAGACAACGAATTGCGATTATCCGATCTCTATGCCAGCCTTTTGATTTTCTACTCTTAGATGAACCGTTTAGCCATTTAGATGAAGCGAATATTGAAATAGCCAGTACTTTGATCAAGCAAGAATTGGAAGCTCAGGGAGCAGCTTTGCTTTTGGTGAGTCTTGGTGAGAAATATGATTTTTCCTTTGATAAGGAATTATTGCTGTAAAAAATTGGTTTTGATCCTGGGTTAGCATTCAAAAAATGGTCAGAATCTGCCTAAAAAGCCCTAAAAAAGCAGCTCAAAAAAAAGTTAAAATTTTCGATCTGAATTCTTGACATATTGATGTAGTTTATCTTATATTTGCATCGCTTTAGAAGAAAAGTGCTAGTGAATAAGAATAAATGTTTTCGAAATTCACTTAAAAATGCGAAAGTAGCTCAGCTGGTAGAGCACGACCTTGCCAAGGTCGGGGTCGCGGGTTCGAATCCCGTCTTTCGCTCCAAGGAGCCTTCTACATGGAGGCTTTTTTTTTGAACGATATGATTGCATAGCAATTCGATGTTTTTCAAATAGTAAACAGGATGCCCGAGTGGTGGAATTGGTAGACACGCCGGACTTAAAATCCTGTGCTCTTCGGGGCGTGCGGGTTCAAGTCCCGCCTCGGGTACAACTTAAGCCTTATAATCGTTTGATTATGAGGCTTTTGTCATTTTTGAAGTAACAAAGACTTTTCAACTAAGACAATTGTTCTTAAGAACATAGACTAAATCACGGTGATTTAGAAAATGTACAATTCGCATCTAAAATGATAATATACGAATGATCTAGACAGAAATCACCGTGATTTTTCCACTTCAATTGACAGC
>CAKZTD010000011.1 GCA_937921595.1 uncultured Saprospiraceae bacterium | reverse complement strand
TGATATCCTTTACCACATTGGTCGGATTCGCCAAACAAAAGGAGCTACGCTTCCTAGGTTATGGACTAACACTTTCTCTGATTAGTTTTTGTGAAACTCCCGTCAAATTATTTACACAATCAATAAGTATCAGAGAAAATCAAACCATGAGACTAGCTCCTGTTTGGCGAAGTTTTAGAATCAGCCTGATACCACTTTTAGTGCTGGCTTTGTTCTACGTTATTTATATGTTTTCAAATCCAGAATTCAGATCTGTCTCCAATCAATTCTGGGGTGGATTTTTTGATTGGTTTTCTTGGAATATTTCAATCCCTCAAATCCTATTTTTTCTTCTAGGCTTATTGATTGTTTCTAATATTATTTTGAAAAGTGAATTTCCAATTTTCAAAAATGTACAAAAGAATCATCGAGATCGATTAGAAAGGTTAAGAACTAAACACCCTGTTTTCATCAATGGAATGATCGCTCTAAAAAGTGAATTTCAATCTGGATTGATTTTACTGATTTCCCTAAACATCTTATTGATGATCGTCAATTTTTTGGATATTAAAAATTACTGGTTTGGAACAAACTATCAATTACCTCCTTTGGAAATGAAACAGATGGTTCATCAAGGAACGTACCTTTTGATCGCAGCCCTACTTTTAGCGATGGTTGTCATTACATTTTTCTTTAGAAAAAACCTGAATTTTTATCCACAGAATAACAAGCTAAAAACAGCTGGGTATATCTGGGTCATTCAAAATGGGATTCTTGCGATTTCTCTTTTTATAAAAAATTTTCGTTACATCGAAGCCAATGATTTGGCCTACAAACGTATTGGTGTTTTGATTTTTTTATTTTTAGTTTTCGCTGGTTTGGTCACTATGATTATTAAGATCAAGGATAGAAAAACTTTTTATTATCTATTGGATCGAAACGCCTGGATTGCCTACAGTGTTTTTATTATTTGCAGCTTTGTCAACTGGGATGTTATGATTACAAACTTCAACCTTTCTAATCAAACAAAATCTAAAATCGATTACTCCTTTCTACTCCATGATGTTTCAGACAAAAACATTTACCTACTTATGGAGCAAGAAAAAAATAATCTACTCCCAATAAGTCTACAAAAAAATATCAGCTACAATCTAAAGCACAAAAAGAGTACTTTTTTGAAAAAACAAAAGAAGAAAAGTTGGTTGTCGTGGAATTTTCCTGATCAAAAGAATTTAGAATATTTGAAAGATGAGCATTAACAATTACTTATGTTGATGAATGGATTATAAAATCAAAACGCTAATTATCCCACTTCATCGCATCCTTTTAAGCTACAACTCTATTAATCATCCAAAATTGGCGACCTTTTTGCATTTTTTTAATATTTTACGTCACTATTTGAAGAAAAACCTCGTTATATAGGACAACACTCACAAAAGAGTAAAATATTACAATTTAAGATGCAGGTAGAAAATTCTTTATTGCTAGAAGTTGAGGCTTATGTTACAAATTATATTTCGGAACAAGTTCCTAAAGAATATGCCTACCATGATATTCACCATACCTTGAGCGTTGTTCAAGATGCTAAAGAAATTGGAGAACAATTCGATTTGAGCGATAGTGAAATGGAAATCTTATTACTTGCCGCTTGGTTCCATGATACGGGTTATGATAAAGGAGCAATGAATCACGAAGAACGTGGTGCTAAATACGCTCGGGAGTATCTTAGCAGCCAGGGCTATGATAAAGATTCTTTGGACCGTATTGAATCTTGTATTCTCGCAACTAAGATGCCCCATCAACCAAAGACTTTATTAGACCGGATTATTTGTGATGCTGACCTTGGGCATATCGGCCAGAAAGTTTATTGGGAACGTTGTAGTAAAGTTCGACAAGAAATGGCGCTGACCAAGAATCGGATTATGACTGATCAGGAATGGGTAGATTTCGAATTGGATTTTATGGACAATCATGAATTTCATACGCCTGTTGCCAATCAATTTTTCGATCAAAGAAAACAAAAACATATCCGTCAACTTCATAAGCAAAAAGTTCGACTCAACCCTCATGCAGCTTATACCGTAGATAGTATTTCCAATATTTCTAAATCTTTAAAAAAGAAAAAGAAGAAAAAGAAGAAACCTGAGATCAAAGAGAATAACCTTGGTCGTGGTGTGGAAACTATGTATCGGACTACTTATAGGACACATGTCAATCTGAGTTCAATTGCGGATAACAAAGCCAACATTATGTTGAGTATAAATGCGATTGTTATTTCGATTACCTTATCGGTATTGACGCCTCGGTTTGCCGATGACTCTAGGCTTATTTTTCCGACGATGATCCTACTAGGCGTTTGTTTATTGGCAGTTATCTTTGCGACACTTTCTACTCGTCCAAAAATTACAGAAGGTAAATTCACTGTTGAAGACATTAAAGCGAAAAGATCAAATCTCCTGTTTTTTGGAAATTTCTACAATATGAAAATGGAAGATTTTCATTGGGGAATGATGGAAATGATCAAAGATCCTGACTTTTTATATAGTTCGATGACTCGTGATTTGTATTGGCTTGGAGTTGTCTTAGCCAAAAAATATCGCTACCTAAGAATTTGCTATGGCATATTCATGTATGGACTAATCGTAGCAGTGCTCACGTTTGCTGTTGCATTTATGCTGCCGATGACAGAGTAATTTCCAAGAGCGGGTATTTGAATTTTAGATCTAGAATTATTTATTCTTAATTCAACAACGCTTATCTGGTTCCATTATAAATAAGAATTACATCTTTTACTTTTCCTTATAATTAATTAAACTTGTAGGACTAATATTTGTTATAAAGTATTAGGCAATTCTCAAAAGTTTAAAAATTAAAAATTATGATATCAACAAAAATGGAAGCTGCGCTCAACAAACAGATTGAGCTTGAATGTTATGCTTCATTCCTATACTTAGCAATGGCATCTTGGTGTGATAAAGAAGGATTTGAAGGTGGTGCTAAATTTATGCACCGACAGTCAGAAGAGGAGAGAGATCATATGCTTCGGATTTTCCATTACATCAGTGAAGTCGATGGTCATGCTTTGGTTCCGGCTGTCAAAAAACCGCCAAAGGAATTTAAATCTGCCAAAGCTTTATACCAACAAGTTTACGAACATGAGCAAAAAGTGACTAAATCAATTAATGATGTAGTAGCTCTTTGTTATAAAGAAAACGATTACTCTACGCTTAACTTCTTGCAATGGTATGTGGAAGAGCAAAGAGAAGAAGAAGCACTGATGCGTTCAATCATGGATCGTATTAAATTGATCGGCGATGGCCCACAAAGCTTATTCTTTATTGATCAGGAAATCGATAAAATTAACATGGCAGAGGAAGCAGCAGCAGCCGTAGCGGCAGCAGCTGAGCCTGGTGCTTAATATGTTATACTCTTGGTTTGGACATTTGAATTTTTCGAATAACTAAAGTCCAAAACCCACATTCTAAATCACCTTGATTAGGATGCTTTATCCTCAGAATTTAAATAATAAATCCTGCTGGTTTGAGCATAAATCAAGGTGATTTTCGTTTACCCACATCTTCAAAATCTCGGCTCTTTATTGTTTTATTTCCTAATAAAAGTGTATATTTAGAGTATTCTTTACCTACCGATTTCTTGTTTCTTTTTTTGAAATAGCACAACACATCACTAAACCTATATTGTAATTATAACATTGTGCAATGTTTATCAAACAAATAAACTATGGATAACCAGGTTTTGGACTTCTTTAGAGAAGAAGAATATTATAAAGGAAAAATCATCGCTGTAAAGTATTTCTACTTCGAATCTCAGGCCCTCGTCTATGCTGCTCGTCTCAAAGAACATGGTATTCAAAATTTCATTTCTAATGCTAATACCATCACCGCTTTTCCAATGGGTAACGGTGGTATAGGTTTACATATTCGCGAAATTGATCAGGACAAATCTATGCACATCATAAAAGAGTTGGACTCTAATGATTTGAATGGTCCTCAAAATATTTCTTTTCATGATGCTGACTTAGAAGATATCGCTTACGAAAAATCACTGTCCAACAAAAAAAATGATTCCTTCATTTTTTTATTTTTAATCATTATCAGCCTACTCGTTTTTAGAGCTTTTCTAAGAGCTAATGGTTTTATTTTATGGGGCGATAGTTTTTGACTATTTACTTGACAGCCAAACCTTTAAGTAATTTTGTTCATTTTTAATCATAAATTACTATATTGCCTTTGCATATAATCTATGACGAGAACAATTAGACATTAAAAACTTCTATTTACGATTTACTGACGATTTCGTAACTCTCTATTCACCAATTATAAAGTTCTCAATAAATCGCATTCCTGCAGCTAAATTTAATTATTTGTAATTGACCATTACGATTGGCGGTTTAGTATTACCCGCTATATCCATGCAAAAAGTAGGGCTCTAGTGTGTTATATTGCACATTAACAAAACTTTAGTATTATGTATAGATTAAAATCTCAATCTTTGTAGTTCTATTTGTGACAGAGCAAAACTACTTACTTGATTGATCGAATATGCAAATAACTTTTTAGAACAATTAACCCAACTAGCAAAAACGAAATAACAACCTTTTACTCCCATGAAAATACCAACTGATAACCTTTTTCAGCTGATTCAGGCTATGACGGCCTCTGAAAAACGTTATTTTAAACGACACTATGCTTCTGAGAAAAGTATCACCACTGAGCTTTTTGACTTTATCAATAACATGAAGTTTTATGATGAAGAAGAAGTCAAATCTAATTTTAGTCAATCTAAAGTTTCTAAGAACTTGAAAGTTTATAAGGTTCAGCTTACTGACCTTATTTTAAAAAGTTTAATCTCTTACCACAACAAAAAAAGTATTCGAAGCAAAATTCGTATCGGTCTTGAAGAGATCGAATTACTATTGGCTAAAAACCTTTATAATCTAGCTCACAATCGAGTTAAAAAAATCAAGGAAATTTGTCTGAAATATGAAGAGCATGAATATATTTTTGCGATTCTGTATTACGAAATTTTAATCAATTCTTTTTTCGATGTTCAATTGAAACTTACGGAGTATCCTATCCTTGAAGAATTTGACCAATACGCTGATAAGATCAAAAATACTTATCGTCTCAAGAAGATTAACTTTACGCTTAACGACAAGAGCAATAATAATCTTACCGAAAAAATTTCAAAAGAAGAAGAAGTTTTCTACACTCAAATTCTTGAAAAAGAAAATGAGAAAGTCATCGCTGGAGAATCTACTTTTAATGAACAGTATTATTTAAATAGTTCTTTCTCGTTGATTACTAAATTGGTCAATGACGATCCTGAAAAAGAATACGATTACAAAAAGAAGAATGTTGTTCTCTTCGAAACGCATCCTCATTTTATTGAAAATCATACTACCTATTATTATGCGGCCTTATACAATTTTTTGATTTGCTGTCGCCGAACGGGAAAACATGATGAATTGGAATCAGGTATCGAAAAGATAAAAACACTCACTAAGGAATACCCTTTTCTGGAGCGAAATTTAATCTTCGTTTACTATCTGGAAATCAAACACAATTATCAAAAAGGAAATTACAAAGTTCTGATAGATGGTTTTGAAAACACAATAATTAAGCATATAAAAAAACACAACCAGAGCGAAGAAAGTCTTCCTTCTTTATGTTTTATTTATTTTACTTTGACTCACCTTGCACTTGACAACGATCAAAAAGTACAATTCTACTTAAGAAGACTTCATGCGATGTCCAAGCAGTTGAATCCTAGTTATTCTTTGTTCTTTGATATTTTGGAATTGGTCAGTCATTATGAGACCAAGGACTTTGAAATCATCCATAATCTTTTGATCTCATTGAAGCGAAAAGCTAAGAAACTAAAAGATCAAGATACCTTCTATTCTGAGATGCTTGATTTCTTTACAGCTTTAACCTCTCAAGAAACAGACAATGTAGTACTTGCTCAAAATATGCGGTTAAAAGTTGGTAATTCAACACAGAATGGGGTTTTTAATTTACTGAACGAATTCCTCTTAGAAGACTGGTTAACTGCAATCGAGCACAAAAAGGCATTCTCGGAAATATTAAAAAATCGGAATGTCACCTAATAATTAACTTTCGTAACTTTTAATTCAGATTTTTTTCTGATTATCGATATTTAATTATATTTTCACACTAATTGCTCGCTTAACATACTTACAATTTCTTTACCTAAACAGGAGAAACTTATGAGAAACTTAACACTAGAAGCAGCAAATATTAGTTTCAATTCTAATGATATAGATGTTGAAATTAAGGTTTAAGCTGAAGCACTAATGAAACGCAAAAAAGAAAAGCCATCTTTCAAATGAAAGATGGCTTTTGATTTTTTATAAGTAGATAAAAGAACTATTTATTTATTATTCCAACCAGCTTTTATAATAGTCTTCATCTTCGATTCCTGCCGCATATTCGGTCATCAAAAGCGGACTAAAAGTATCTACCATAACTGCCAGCTCTTTCGTTTCTTTTTTACCAATACTTTTCTCTACAGTCCCTGGGTGAGGCCCATGTGGAATTCCTCCAGGGTGCAGTGTTATCATTCCCCGCTCTACATGTTTACGACTCATAAAATCTCCATCAACGTAGTACAAAACTTCATCACTATCAATGTTACTATGATTATACGGCGCTGGAATTGCTTGCGGATGGTAATCATATAACCTTGGGACAAACGAGCAAATTACAAATGTTCGCGTTGCAAAAGTTTGATGTACAGGAGGTGGCTGATGCACTCTACCCGTAATCGGTTCGAAGTTATGAATCGAAAAAGCATAAGGGTAAACATAGCCATCCCAACCTACTACATCGAAGGGGTGATTTTGATATTCATATGGATAAAGGTTGTCTTGTTTTTTTATAAAAAATTTAAACCTTCCTTTTTCATCATGTGTTTCCAAAGCCTCAGGTTTCCGAATATCTCTTTCACAAAATGGAGAATGTTCCATTAATTGACCAAAGGTATTTCTATATCTTTTTGGTGTAACAATCGGAGTGTTTGATTCTACAATAAAAAGCCGATTGTCTGATCCATCAAACTCCATTTGGTAAATAGTTCCTCTTGGAATCACTACATAATCTCCGTATTCAAACTTCAGATTTCCATACATAGATTTCAATGTCCCCGAACCTTCGTGTATAAAAATCACTTCATCCGCATCCGCATTTTTATAAAAGTAATCAGTCATACTTTCTGTCGGTGCTGCCAATATAATCTTGCAATCTTTGTTCACTAAAACAGCTTTCCGACTTTTAAGATAATCAGCTTCAGGTTTAATTTTAAAACCTGACAAGCTTCGATGCTTAAGCTGTTTGTCATGTATCGTTTTAGGAGCTACCGAAACTGGATCTCCTACTTGCACAATCTGAGTCGGCGCATTTGCATGATACAGCGTTGAATAAGTATCACTAAATCCTTCTGTAGAAAATAGCTGCTCGTGGTATAAAGTACCATCGGGTTTCCGAAATTGGGTATGCCTTTTTTGAGGAATTTTTCCTAATTGATAATAATGCATAGTTCGTATTCTTAAGAGGTTATTTTAAATTATCAAAAACATTATTGAGTGTCTTAATTAAAAATTGCACCGTCTCTTCATCTAATCCTTTCCATACTTTTTTACGGAATGCTCTCGCCTCAGGAATCACTTCATCTAATTTCATTTTCCCTGCATCTGTAAGATGGATATTAAACCGGCGTCGATCTTCTGAATCTGGTAGACGTATCGTCAATTCTTTATCACAAAGCTTGTCAATGATCCTAGTTACGGTCGGTGCATCTTTGAATGTTCGACTAGCTAACTCATATTGACTCAGACCATCTTTCTTCTTCAATTCGTAAAGCACTACCCATTGATCTATGGTAATCCCAGCTTCCATCTTTTTCAAGACCCCCTTAAAGGATTGCCTCATCCGCTTGGAAGTCCGCTCAATGATAAAGCCAGGAATCTCAGCTTTTCGATCTTTTGTACTAATTTTATGTGTATTCATAATTTAGTTGCTATACTAACTATTAGCAAGATAAGTATTATTTTATAAAAAAGCAGAACCAGCCTTAGGTTTTATAAAAAAAGAAAATGATATAGGAATACGAAATGATGTTGAGATGTAGTCGTAGAATTATATTGCCATAAGTAGTTCGACGGAATTATCAGTCATAAACTACCTACAACAAGACTACCCTTCTACCCGATGCGCCATTCTCTGAATTGCGTCAATGATATTATCTAATGCAGCTGGGTAATCTACATATCTGATTCTTTTCTCGTCGAGGCCCCAGACGCTTATGGTCACGACTTTTTTCTTGTCGCCATAAGCGACAGCCAATCGGAGTGGAATCGGAGTTGGTTTCATTTTCTTACGATCCTGACAATTACTAGTCTGGCAATCGTACATTCGTTCGTAATCAAAAAACTTTTGAGCAATGATAAACTCTGCGAATTGTTCCAACTCTTCTCTAGGAATATCTTTTTTAGTAATGACTTGCCCACTATTCAAGCTTTTAAACTCTTTGATCAGACGTCCGTCACTTTTGATGTGTATGTAATCTTTCAAAACTGGATCTACTCCTCCATAATAACCTCCACCAATCAATTCTATACTAATGTAAATAGGTTCATCCTTTGCTTTCTTCTTTTTCCGCCTTTTCTTTTTTTTCTTTTTCTTTTTATTAAAGCTCAACCAGTTCTTTCCTTTCTTTCGATTATTCTCTGTCTCTACGATGACATCAGGTAATTCATTTGCTGCCTTTTTAAAAGGAGCATCCTTACTTTCTACTCTAATGAAATGATACTGGTATGTCCCTTTACTATTGGGCTGCGTAAATTCCAAAACCATCTTCGTCTTATTGATGGATGCAATTTCGAATTTCTTGATATGCTTAAAACTATAAAATAGTTCGCTACCTCCAAGACTCCATGTCCCTCTGGTCAGTCGACCATTTAGATATTCGTCGTAGGTATAATCATATCTGAAATGCAGGTAGTAATCGTAATAATTTTCTGCCTGGTGGATAATTGTATTAGACTCGAGATGAATAGCGTAGGTATACCGCCATTTTGTTTCAATGATTTCTCGCTCGTCTGTAGCTGGATAGCGAGTCCCCCAACCTGAAGAATCAACTTGTGCAAAGCTCATATTTATACTTAGGAAAAACCCAAATAATAAAAATATATGTTGGTTGGTTTTACTCATAAATAGGTACAAGGATTACTACTTCGTAGACGTAAAGAATCATTTATTATTCTATTGATAATTCCCCTGTTAAAAGTAAACAAGGGAATTATCAAAATATTTAGAATTTAAATCCAAAAGTTAATACAACCCGATCATTTTTGATTGAATTACTTACTAGTTGCTCATTTGACGAATCAGATAAACGATATGGAATGTACCCTTCATCGATTAAAAGCCTTCTAAACGCCAGATCTAGGTAGAATTTATCTTTCCGATATCCCAAGCCTAAACTGAACGCATTATTAACTACTGTATCTTCTGCATAAGGTGTGCCATATATACCGTATCCGGCTCTGAACCGATACATGTTATAAGCATATTCGCCTCCGATTTTAATATTTAAAGCAGAATCAAATTGATCGGCAATATTATCATTGAGTTCATCCTCATAAGCAGCATCACCAGGATCAGAACTATTCGCAGTAAGGTTGAAGTTAGCACCTGCATAATCAAGGTATTCTACCTCCATAGTAATAAACCCTTTCTTTTGAATAATTACTCCTGCACTTCCGATATACCGCCATGGTGATTTCAATTTATAATCGAAAGTTCCTGCTGGAGATTCTTCAGTAAAAGACTCAGGCCCATATCCAACATCAAAAATATAATTAAGACTATTTGAAAAATTATCGGTCAAATTATATCCTGTTGGCGAATGAACCGCTGCTCCTAAATGTAGCATTTGGCTAAACCGATAGATTAATCCTAGTTTGAAGTTAACTCCAATCCCGGAAGTTGTCAATTCTTCTGTAAAAGTAGATGCTTCAAAAACAGGGATCTCATCATTAGGGTCATTTTCTTCGTAGGTTTTTTCTTCGGTGAAATTTACAAATGGTAAACCAACCGCAGCGCCAATCATCAATTTCTCTGCATAATTCCCTGCTAAAGCAAAACTTAATTCATTGATTGCTCCTTTAGTATTGACTGTTTGTTCTTTATAAACTTCTACATCTCTCGTCAATTGAAAATCATTGGTCCATTGTTGTATCCCATTACTAGCATCAAAATCGGTATCAAAGATTGCTCCGGTTGAATAAGCTAAGCCAGCTTCAAACTGATCCAAATTGTCAGGTAAAATTGGGTTGGCATTATCATCATAAGCTAACTCTACAAAACGATCAGCATAAGATCCTTCCGTAACGCCACTATAAGAAAAGGACCTATTAAAATTCGCAAGCTGATTCATCCCTATTGAGATATTAACCGTCGACCATTTAGAGCGGGTTCTTGAAGGCTTTGCGCTTGTCACGTAACCAATATTACTTAGGTTAAATTTATTTTTTGATTTTTTAGTTTCACCGCTCCCACTGTTTTCAAGTACAGAACCGGTCTTAGCACTGTAAATTGAAGGACTGATTGTAAATTCAGAAGTTCGGAATCTTGCAAGTCCAGCAGGGTTAGTACTCACTACTGAAAAATCTGCACCTAAAGCTCCCAATCCTCCACCTACTCCAATCGTTCGTGCTGTACCACTGACATCAAAGCTAGAGAACCTCAATGCATCAGCTGTTGTTTGTGCCTGTAATAGCAGAGCGCTAAATATACAAGCTGCCAATAACAAATAACTTTTCATATCTCTTTTATATTTTTCTTCCTTGGGTTTTGTTTTATATAAGTTATTAAAAGGAAACCGCCTTCTCCATAATCGGACAGGTTATCAATAACTTATTTTATTTCGTCTATTACTGCTCATAAATTGAACGCAATTTAACCCAAAGGTTTTATATTTTTTAATAGATTTGTTTTAAAATAGAACTTGGAATTTGTCGCAAGAGAAACCAACGATTTATATAAAGGCAGTATCTACTCTAAAACATTTTCTTTATACCTTCCTATCTTTAACCTTTTGATTCGCTTAATAAACGGTAACGTTTACCTGAAGTAAATTTGTGCTGACCAATATTATAAAATCTAAATTAGGCTGATAGGCTTTGGGATAACTGATCCCGATCACTCAAAAAAAAGTGGGTGAATTCAGTATCAAATTCACCCACTTCTTTTACTATGAAGTTGTCAAAAAAATGCTTACAACTTCTATATTTTTAAGCAATGTGCTTTTTATTATCTTCCTCCTCTTCTACTCTTAGAGCTACCTCCAGATCTAGAACGAGAAGAAGCACCTGAACTTCTGTTTGAGCTAGAAGACCTTGCTCTTGTGCCGCTGTTGCTACTTCTTGAAGAACTACTTCTTGTACTAGTTCCTCTTGATGAAGAACCTCTAGTCGATGAACTTCTTGTAGAAGTATTACCTCGACTTCTTGTACTAGAACCTCTTGAAGATTTATTACGATTGTTGTCGTAAGTCCTTGTTCGAGTTGAAGAGTTATTTCCTCTTCTATTATTACCGTTATAGATACTTCTATTAGGTTTTGTAGTTGACCTTGAAGAATTCGCTCTTGAACGATCTCTTGAAGTTGAAGATCTTTTCGCTTTATCTCTTGTTGAAGAACCTGCATCATACACATCGTATCTTGAGTTCTTTGTTCGGCTGACATCTTTAGCTCTAGCAGTTTTTCCGTTTCTTACACCTTGAGTAGGAGTTGAAGCATTTCTAGAAACATCTTTCGCTTTTGCTACATTATTTCTATTTGCTCTTGGAGAGTTACTAGGAGCAGTACCTGTTCCATTTCTTCGAGAACCGTAGTAAACATCTTGATCAGAAGCACCAGAACTAGTAGAAGTATATCCATATGGGTTACTCCAAGAAGGTCCACAATATGCATTTGATCCATAGCTACCATAGCTATTTCCAAATCCACCATAACCGCCATTGTTTCCGTAGCTGCTATAACCATTGTACCCATATCCTGAGTTACCATAACCATAGCCACTATTTCCGTAACCGTAGTAATTATTTACAGTGGTATAGTTGTTTCCAAATCCTCTGTTATTCCATCTGTTCCAACGGTTGAATCTTCTATAGTTATTAAAACTGTACGGATTAGAGTAAATATAAATATTTACACCTGGCGAGAACGATTGGTCATAATAACCACGATCTACATAACAAGGATCGAAATAACTGAATCCATAATATGGTCTTTGGAACCTGCGAATTCGGGAAGTGTAATAATAATCGTAACGATCATTTTGACTATATCTATTGTCTTCATCATAATCATACTCATCGTCATCATAACTATAGTCGTCATCAAAGTCATCTGAACTAGAAGCGAAAACATCACTATCAGTGTCAGGGTTGTAGTATAAATCGTCTAATTGAGCGTAAGACATCGATGTCATAGCCAATGTGAATAATGCGATTAATACTGAGGAAATTTTATACTTTTTCATAAATAGAACTTTATAATGTAATTACTGTGACTCTCTTACAAGTTACAGATGTAATTTATTACTTTTATGGCAGATTTTTAGTTAAAACTCTATTAAAAAATGCCGTTTTAAGAGTGTTTAAGTGTTAAAATCACTTTTGATTTCACTATTAAGACGAAAGAACTAATTCCTCGTCACAGAGAAGACTATTAAGGTTCTGTTAATCTAAACGCTAATAGCTGCAAATAGTTGGCCTAATCGCATCTTTTCACTAAACCGTGTAGTTAAGCTGACATTGCTTAATGGAATCTTATCCTCATAAATAGAAGTTTAATTATTTCATATAACCATATAATTAAGTGCATTGTAAATGCTCAAAAAAATTAGTTTTATGTCAAAAGAAATAACAAGCTGAGAAGAAGATAAAAGAGTTGTCAAAAGCCATCTTAAGGTGTTTTCCTTTAGATTCTAAACTAGAAGATGGAAAGTGAGTGCTAACAGGAGATTCCTCAAAACAAAAAGTGCTTTTAGCGAAAGCTTATTAAAATAAATTTTAAACTCAAATACCGCATTTTACCAAGCTTGCGTTTCTAAATAGAAGCGCAAGCTTATTGCTTTTCCGACAAATATTTTGTATCTTAAAAAGATTACCTATGAAAAATTATTCATTTTTCACTTTTTACAAAATTTTTGATCATGAAAACCCACCGGAGAGAAATTTTAATCTACTACAACCCTGAGTCAAGTTCTGATCGTAAGACTGTCGCTCACGCCCAAAGTGTGGTTACTCATGTCAAAACATATGCCTTCGGAAAAACACCTTCTACCACAACTAGCTGGCAGACAATTTTAAATGCCTTGAAATTGCATCCAAAAGAGATCCTCAATAAGGCAAGCCCTTATTATCAAAAGCATATTCGCGGGAAAGAATTTGATCAAGAAAGCTGGGTAAACATACTAAGACATAATGCTAACCTCATCAAGGCGCCAATCGCTATTCGTGGGCATAAAGCTATCTTATGTAACAACCCTACAGATATTTATCAATTATAGTTTAACCTTTTCTTTCAAATAATATGCAATAAGATGTGGTAAATCACCACATTTTTTTTGTATTTTTGCAGCCAATTATTACACATAAAAATATTTCAAATGGCATTTGATATCGAAGGCAAATTATACAAGAAATTTGATACTCAACAAGTAACTGATTCTTTTCGAAAAAGAGAATTTGTTATTGAAATTCAAGACGGTGCTTATCCGCAATTGATCAAATTTCAAATGACACAAAACAACTGTGAAAAATTAGATTCTTTCGCAGAAGACAACCAAATTAAGGTTACTTTTTCTTTGAAAGGTAGAGAGTATACTAAAGAAGGAAGAACTTCCTACTTTACAAATCTTGACGCATGGAGAGTTGAAAAAATCGGAGGTGATGCACCTCAAGCTGCAGCTCCTGCGAATTCATTCCCTGCTGCAAATGACGAACCTGCAAGCACTGATGCTCCTGATACTGATGATCTTCCTTTCTAAGTAAGATTTTATCAATATATAAGACGCTCCTATTTCAATCACTTGAATAGGAGCGTTTTTCATTATAGTACTGTTCAAAAATATTTTCATGAAAAAGATAATTAACCTCGCTCTTACTTTTGCTATACTCCTTTCTCTTTCCAGTAATGCTTTTAGTCAAAAGAGCTATGGCGATTTATATAATCCTGAAGCCAATGCCGCTCAAGAACTCGATCAGTTAATCGAAATCGCCAAAGAAACTAAACAACACATCATTGTGCAAGTTGGTGGCAATTGGTGTGTCTGGTGTTACCGTTTTCATGACTTCGTCAAAGAGAATCCTGATATTCAAGCGATCGTTGACGAGCATTATTTAGTCTACGATTTAAACTATAGTCAAGAAAACACCAACGATGAGATCTTAGCGAAATTTAAATTTCCACAACGTTTTGGTTTTCCAGTTATGTTGATTCTTGATAGCGAAGGAAAACTTATCCACACTCAAAATTCTGCATTGTTAGAAGCTGGAAAAGGCTATGACGCTAAAAAGGTAAAAGAGTTTTTTCTTGGATGGACTAAGAAGGCTTTGGATCCGACTAGCCATGAAAAGTGATTTTTAAATCAGCTAGTTTAAATATAAAAGAATGCATACGTCCAAATCTAATTCTTCGTTAAAGTTCTATTAAACTCATTGTTATAGCCTCAAGTGTATTAGCTTTTGGGTTCTTAAAACCGTATTTTAGCTTTATGAAATTTAAATTAATATTCTTCTTCCTCCTATTTTCTATTGCGACACAAGCTCAATACATTACTGGTATTGGTACGAAATGGAGTGATGAATTTATAGAGTGGAATATCTATACTGAAGATGATGAAATCGCAGGAGAAATTACCATGCGATGGCAAATGCAATTGGATTGGTCGGAATGGGATTACACGATAGGAGATGAATCTGGTTCGATAAAAATGAAGTGGAAAAACAACCCTAATCAATGGGAGGTCAGCGGCGAAAATGAGTTA
The DNA here is from genome assembly GCA_937921595.1 of uncultured Saprospiraceae bacterium. Classification (GTDB taxonomy): domain Bacteria; phylum Bacteroidota; class Bacteroidia; order Chitinophagales; family Saprospiraceae; genus JAHDHW01. The sequence goes on along the minus strand of CAKZTD010000011.1, from coordinate 21,730 downwards.
ATTACTATGCGAACGCTTTTTAAAGATGATCCTTCAGAATGGCGTATCACCAATGACTCTGAAACAATTACGCTTAAAAGTCGATGGAGAAACAACTTCAATGAATGGCAATTAAAACATGGAAAATACGGTGAGTTCAATATCATTTCTCAATGGGAAGGTGATCCTCGTGAATGGATTATCGAAGATGATCTCGATGATGAAATTAGTGCAAATATGAAAGTTGCCATTATGTTTATCGTCACTTATCATAGCTCACCTAAGGGTTGAATTTTCGACTACACTCGATTTGACAACATTGAATAGAAAGCCACAATGTTGTCAAACCAAGAAACGTCGAAACCTAGCCTACCGACTCTAAGATCTGAGCCGCATGCTGCTTCGTTTTTACCTTATCAATAATACGCTCGATTTTTCCTTTTTCATCGATAACGAAAGTCGTTCGTAGCAATCCATCAAACTCCCGTCCCATGAATTTCTTTGGTCCCCACACCCCATAACTATTAATGGTTTCTAATTCTGTATCAGCTAATAAGCTAAATGGGAAATCAAATTTATTGATAAAATTCTGATGTTTCTTTGGTGTATCTGGACTCACTCCTAAAAGAGCATATCCTGCATCTTTCAATTCCGTATAGTGATCTCTTAGACTGCAAGCTTCAGCTGTACAACCTGGGGTATTGTCTCTTGGATAGAAAAACAGAATTAATTTTTTGCCTTTAAAATCAGAAAGTTGAATCGACTCTCCTTTTTCGTCAACACCTTTGAATGCTGGTGCCTTATCTCCTACTTTTAGTTTTGTCATTAGTTTTTGTTTTTGAAATCATAAAGATAATGTTCTAACCAATTCGTAGATTAAAAGTTTTAAATAAAAAACAGTTTCTATTCAAAACACTTTTTATCGACGCTGAGAAACACTGGTTTTTATGTTTTTTATCAAGCTTTCCATCGGTAACATTGCCTCTATAACTTAATAAATTTCAAAGTAGAAAATCCTCCATCTTTAAAAAGCGTAATCGTATAAACCCCTTCCATTAAATCTTTTACATTGGTTTCTTGTACCTTATTCGATCCAAAATCAAGCATTTGCTCTCTAAGCAAGCGTCCATAAATATCATGAATGGAAATCTTATAAACTCCTTCAGCATTTGAACTAGCCTGAAGATGTAACTCATCTTTTACCGGATTCGGATACAGTATAAAAACGGTTTGATCTTCTAAATCTTTTGTTGAAATAAAAAGAAAAACTTCAAAATTCTGTTCGATGGAAATCGCTGGATTATAATCATCATCTCCTATTTGAATTGCTTCTACGACTACTGTTCCTTCTGTTCCTTCCAAGGTAATCATACTCCCAGAAACACTCGCAGGGCCAGAGACAATATTAAAGTCTACCTCTAAGCCAGAACTTGCTGTCGCAAAGATTTCAAAGTCTGAATCGTTAGTAAACTTATCTGCTATCATTTCAAAATTTATTGTTTGATCTTGCAACAATACTTCAAAACTTTGCTCTACCGAAACCGCTGGATTATAATCATCATTCCCTAATTGTATAGCTTCTACTACAACTGTTCCACCTACGCCATCCAAGGTGATAGTATTTCCTGAAATACTCGCAGGACCGGAAATAATATTATAAGAAACAGACAAGCCGGAAGTAGAACTAGCCATAATATCGAAAGGTAAATCTACTGTTAATTTATCCGTGATTATTCCAAAGTCGATTGTTTGATCTTGCAGCAATACTTCAAAACTTTGCTCTACCGAAACCGCTGGATTATAATCATCATTCCCTAATTGTATCGCTTCTACTACAACTGTTCCACCTACGCCATCCAAGGTGATAGTATTTCCTAAAATACTCGCAGGACCGGAAATAATATTATAAGAGACTGGCAAACCGGAAGTAGAACTAGCCGTAATATCGAAAGGTAAATCTACTGTCAATTTATCTGCGATTGTTCCAAAGTCGATCGTTTGATCTTGCAATAAAACTTCAAAACTTTGTTCTACTGAGACCGCTGGATTATAATCATCATTACCTAATTGTATCGCTTCTACTACAACTGTCCCACCTACTCCATTCAAGGTGATAGTATTTCCTAAAATACTCGCAGGACCGGAAACAATATTATAAGAGACTGGCAAACCGGAGGTAGAACTAGCCGTAATATCAAAAGGCAAATCTATGGTCAATTTATCTGCGATTATTCCAAAGTCGATCGTTTGATCTTGCAATAAGACTTCGAAACTTTGCTCTATTGTCATCGCAGGATTAAACTCCGCATTTCCACCTTGGGAAGCTTCTAAAACTACTGTCCCGCCAATCCCATCCAGCGTAATCGTATTGCCAGATAAACTTGCAGGACCAGAGATTAAATTAATAGTTACTGGTAATCCAGAACTCGCTGTTGCAGATATATTAAAAGGATCATCAATGGTCAACTTATCTGCAATTGCTGTAAAGTCAATCGTTTGATTATCTAGCACGGTTACTTCAAAACTTTGACTTAACGTTTGAGCTGGAAGGTAATCGCTATTTCCTCCTTGACTCGCTTCAACAAGCACTGTCCCGACCACTCCATCCAAGGTAATAGTATTGCCCGAAAGACTTGCTGGGCCTGACAAAATACTTAATGTCACCGGCAAACCTGAACTTGCATTCGCAGAAATATCAAAAGGCCCATCAGTGACTTGCTTATCCAGAATCGTTGCAAAATCTATGGTCTGACTTTGTAACAAAACTTCAAAACTTTGCTCTATATCTTGTGCAGGATTATAGGTATCATTTCCATTTTGACTTGCTCGGACAAGAACGGTTCCGCCTGTACCATTTAGCGTAATTGTATTTCCTGAGATACTCGCAGGACCAGAAACAATACTAAGGCTTACAGATAATCCAGAGCTTGCAGTTGCCATCACATCAAAAGGTATATCTGTTGTAAATTTATCTGATATCACTCCAAAACCTATGGTTTGATCTTGCAATAGAACATCAAAAGATTGATCAACATTGCTTGCTGCATTATAATCGTCATTTCCATTTTGACTTGCTCTAACAAGAACGGTTCCGCCTACTCCATCCAAAGTAATTGTATTTCCATTTATCGTTGCAGGGCCTGAAATGATGCTAAAACTCACGGGCAAGCCTGAACTTGCTGATCCAGAAATATCAAAAGGAACATCCGTTGTCATTTTATCAGGAAGTGATGTAAAATTAATAGACTGATTTTGTAATAAAACATCAAACGATTGATCAACATTTGCCGCTGGGTTGTAATCACCATTTCCCATTTGACTTGCTCGAACGACAACAGTCCCTCCTATTCCATCCAAGGTAATTGTGTTTCCATTTATCGTTGCAGGGCCAGAGACGATATTAAAATTCACCGTTAAACCTGAACTCGCTGACGCAGAAATATCAAAAGGAATATCCGTTGTCATTTTATCAGGAAGTCCCGTAAAACTAATGGTTTGATTTTGTAATAAAACGTCAAAAGATTGATCGACACTGGCTGCTGGAAAATAAAAATTATCTCCTCCTTGTGATGCCCTAACCACTACTGTTCCTCCTACGCCATTCAAGGTAATTGTATTCCCATTTATAGTTGCAGGGCCAGATACAATTGAATAGTTTATTGCTAAACCAGAACTTGCTATCGCAGAAATATCAAAAGGCAAATCTATTGTTAGTTTATCTGTAAGCGTTGAAAAATTAATGGTCTGTGTTAAAGGTTGGGTGTTCATAGATCCTGGAGTCGGATCAAAAGTACTCCAACTTGAAGCGAGTGCATTATCTAAATCAGGTGATCTTAATTGTAGCGTTGGACCTGTACCATCCGGCTCTGTTGGCCAAGGGGAAATATCATTATAATGTACCGTATCTTGATAGGAAGCATCTGCATTTGAAATGGAAATAAATTCTCCATTATTGCTCAATTTAAACCCATCAAAATTTCCAATAAAATTTGTTATGCTTGGGTAAGCTGTCTGAAACAATAAGCTGTCTTCTACTAAAACTAAATATCCATCCGTTGGAATCATCATCCCATCCGGAATACTAAAATAATCGCTTCCTCCATCTTTAAAATACCATAGAGAAAGATCAACTGGAGCACCACTTGCATTATAAAGTTCGACCCAATCTCCCGCATCATTTCCGATAGCACTATTGTAATTGATTTCATTTATAATTACATCTGCTATCTGAGTAGATCCAGGAGTGAAGAATGCAGTCAAATCATAAGTATCTGCCCAAGCGATTTCAATCGAAGGATCATTAGGCAAAGTAGGATCACTCCATCCAGAGAAAACATATCCTGGACCTGCAACTGCTTTGATCGGCACGGGTATATTTTCAAAATAAATCCCAGACCATGGAAAACTGGAAATATCAATCGTATTCAACTCTAAGACCCCTGATCCAACAATATCCAAATTGATTGTATTGATGTCATTAAAACTATAATGATCAACGATGTCCGTTCTAAGTATATCTGGTCGCTGTTGTAAAAAAGTATGAATGTTATCAACATTATTATTCCAGTCGTTGATATTCATCCCGGAATTCCAACGATTATATTCTCCAGGAATTTCTGCTTCAATTTCTAATTTTATTCCATTTAAGAAAGTAGAAGCTTCCGAAGGCAAGTATGAAGTATTTAAAAGATCGGCAGTTCGGTTAACTAATTTATTACGGAAAGTTTCATTTGGTGTCAAAGCAGCATTAATGAAATTAGCCCAAGTAGTCGGTGTGTTCATTCCATAATCAGCTTGGGCATTCCAGCTTTGTGAAATATGACTTTCCTCCATATCCCAAAGCGTGTATTTCCATTTCTTACCAACGGTTTTATTTTTATAAGTATAAACACCAACACTCCAATCTGAAAAGGAACTGGTTTGAATAACTGCCAGAATATTTACAAGATTATCTATATCAATTAATTCTGTTGCTTGCAAATAATTTGACTCTATTGAAAAATCTGTCGTTTCTAAAAAATTTCTAAGGAAATTCCAATCATCCCAGGTTCCTGCCTTTAAGTCTGGCCCATTTTCTTCAAATCGAATTAAATCAAAATTATTCCATCCAGTATGAGATTCTATAAATTTATCATTTATACTTTCTCTGACCTCATAGATGCCCCAATATTCACCATTTATTTTTAAAATCGCCCAATTTCCATCTGAAATTAAACCATCTGAATTTTGATACGCTCTATTACCTAAAGGATCTCTTAGAAGTGTTCCATTAGCCATGGAGATATCATCATCGGCACTTGCACGAAGTACTAAATTTTTAAAATCGGCTACCTCGTTATTTTCGAATATTGGATACTCTAATCTATTCTCTCCATAGTCTTCATCGAAATATAATCGAAAGGATTTCTTCGGATTGATTACTGAACTACTCCCCTGAATTCTTATTCCACAATCAATTGAAAAACCCAGAGTATCATTTTTAAAATATTGTACTTGACAAAATCGCTCCCAAGCAGCTCCACTCTCCGCAGGATTAGAATAAATCCCATCTGGCCCAAACATATTATCTGGATCTGTTACAATCGAAATTACCGGTAAGGTGTAATCTTCATTTATAAAATACTCATGACTAATAATATCACTAGGAAGGTAATCACTTGCAAAAACTTTACTTCTTACAACCGTTGACGAATTAATACTAATTGGATTAACATAAGGTGTTGATGTTTCTTCAGGATCGGTTCCATCTAAGGTGTAATAAACAATTCCTCCGGGAGTTGTTGTACTCAATTCCAGAGAAATATTATTCTCGTAAAAGCCTCCATTAAAATTATGCGTTGGATTTTCCGCTGTTCCAATACTTCCAGAAGTTGAGTTACTCACTCCTGGTGTCGGATCTGTGAAAAAGAAAAAATTACTACTCCCATCTGGTGCTCTTCCTGAAGAAATATCATCGATTTGCATAGGATAAGTCAGAGAATCCGTAAACTCTCCAAAAGATGACATGACTGAAATTTGCTCTCCGGTAGCCGACAATTTAAAATCTAGATGTAGCTTCCCTTGCTCGGGGTCTTTATCCGCCCATAACAAAATAAATCCTCCTGGATCAATAATTACAGACGTGTCAATCTGAAAAAACAAGGGATTTGAAATATCGTCTGATAAAAAATATCCATTAATATCAATCGGCGTCGGTCCTCCATTATATAATTCAATCCAATCATCAAATTCTCCAAATTCATCTGGAATCATGGTGTTTCCAGCCATAAACTCATTGATGTAAAGGGATTGCCCTGAGAGTATCGTCAGATTAAAAATCAAACCCAACAAAACAATATAGCATTTATTCTTCGTGTATAATGAGCGCATAAAGAAGGTATTACATTTCATAATGAGTGTATTGCAATTTTCAATCCTATTAAGATTAAACCTGCTAAATATAAACGGGTAATTTTTACTTTAAAATGGTGGGAAGTATAAAAGCTTCGTAAAACGATAACAAATATACTTAAAAAAATAATTTTATACGCTGATTATTTTTAAGAAAAGGAGTAGTCCCGTTCCAATTACGCCAACTTACTTCTTATTTTAATGGTTTATAAAATTGCTATTTAGTTTAATTATTGTTTATTTTGTAGCAACATTGTTACGTTTCCTTGTAAAACCTACATCAAGGATTTTCTAAAACCATAAATCTGTAATTGATTTCCTACTTAAAAACCTACTACTTTTTTCTTTCATCAAGAAAAAAGTAGAGCAATGAAATGCCCTTTACTCTTAGTAGTATCCCATAATCTAACCGATAAGAATTAAGAATTATCTTTGTAAGGCACTAGCCTACATTTTTTATTTATTTAAAACATAATCCAAATAATAATCATGAGAATTCTCCCGAATCTCTTCATACTGTGTTTTGTCTTATTTACTTGCCAATCTACATTCGGACAATTGTACATCAATGAATGCATGGCCGATAATGCCTCAACAATCGCAGACGAGCAAGGAAGCTTTGAAGATTGGATTGAAATATATAATGCTGGAACAAACCCCGTAGATATCGGAGGTTACTTTTTGTCAGATGATGAAACGGACCTTACACTTTGGCAAATTCCCACAACAAATTCTACCTTGACAACTATTCCTGCTGGAGATTTCCTCTTACTTTGGGCAGATAAAGATCCTCAAGAAGGAGAGCTCCATTTGGATTTTAAATTAAGTAGCAGTGGTGAATCGATTACGCTTACGAACCCAGATGGGTTGACAGTAATTGATCAAATTATTTTTGGAAACCAAAGTACAAATATTTCTTACGGTCGGATTCTAAATGGTGGCCCGGATTTCCAGAATTTTATATCTACTACTCCAGGCTCTAGTAATGAAATTCCACTTTCCAATTTAACTTTCCCTGCTACGATCAATACTGTTGTAGAAAGCGTAAATGACGATGCCATTCAATTTGGATATACCAGTGGTGGCGTTATAATTGATGGCTTCGGTATGACTATGACTGAGGCTTCATCGAACCAAACGATTGGCATTAGGTTTAATAATATTGAGATACCTCAAGGTGCGATCATCACCAACGCTCATGTACAGTTTACTACTAAAAACCCTGACAACAGTACTGGCTATTCAAACCTTCGACTTAGAAGTGAAATATCTGGAAATGCTATTCCTTTTGAAGAAGTTAATTATAACCTTTCTATTCGCCCCTTGAGTACAGATAGCGTTATATGGGAACCGGGTGAATGGACCATTCAGGATTTTGCGGGAGAAGAACAAAAAACACCAAATCTTGCTACGATCATTCAGGAAGCTATTGACCAAAGTAATTGGGTCCCTGGAAATTCAATCGCTATAATCATCAATGGTGAAGGAAGTCGATCAGCTCATAATTTTACTTCGGGTTTTCCTCCAACGATTGAAATCCAAGCTCAGATCCCTGTTCCTACTTCCCCCGTTTCTGGACTTTACATCAATGAAGTATCTCCAAATGGCACCGAGTATACCGATGAAACAGGAAATTTTTCTGATTGGATTGAAATCTATAATAGTAATAACTTTCCAGTAAGTCTAGGCGGCTTATACCTAACCGATGATATTAACAATCTCTCCAAATGGCAGATTGCTTCCATCCAAAATATTCCAGCTAATGGCTATGCTACAATCTGGGCGGATGACGATCCAGAACGTGGTGGCTTTCATGCTACTTTTAAATTAGGAACGAATGGAGAGACACTTGCTTTAGTTCAAGGAATCAATAATGAATTTCAAATCATTGACTCCACCACTTATCAAGCTGTTCCTTTCAAAGCTTCTACTGGTAGATCTTCTGATGCCGCAAACGACTGGATCATCTTTGGAGCGTCAACACCACTTGCAGCCAATCAAAATGCACTTTCCTGGATTGCACCTCCAGTGTTGTCGATAGATCATGGCGTTTTTGAAACACCTCAAATGGTAGAGATGACTCATGAGGATCCAACAGCGATCATATATTATACCGTTGATGGTTCAATCCCTGATCAATCTGCTTTTCAATATAATCAAGCAGTCACTGTTGATCATACTCAAAGCCTAAGAGCTAGAGCTTATAAAACTGGAGCTGCTCCAAGTCAAGTCGAAACTAAGACATACCTTTTTGACGCAAGCCCAAGTCTTCCTGTTTTGATGATCACTACTGACCCAGATAATTTATGGGATGATGAAATTGGTATTTACACGATCGGAACTAACGGTACATCGATTGGTTTCTGTAGTGGAGATACCATTGCAAACTTCTGGCAAGACTGGGAACGTCCAGTACATATTACCCTTCACGAAACTACAGGCGAAACTGCTTTTGCCGTAAATGCTGGTGTCAAAATCTCAGGAAATTGTTCTAGAAAATACGCCTTGAAAAGTCTCAACTTTTATCTTCGTAGCAATCAGTATGGTGATGACAATATCAACTATCAATTGTTTCCAAATAGAGACTTCGATGGTTATGAAAGACTTAGACTTAGAAACAGTGGTCAGGATTATCGAAGTACCATGTTGAGAGATGGAGTCAACCAACGTATCCTTGCAGAGGTAACAGATGTTGAACACCAAAGTATGCGTCCTACACTCGTTTACATCAATGGAGAATATTGGGGCATTCAAAATTTCAGAGAACTATACAGTACTGATTATTTCAAAACCTTATATGATGTTGACGAAAAAGAAATTGATTTATTGAAACGTCCACGAGTCGAAACAGATATCAAAGAAGGTGATGACATCCATTATAATAATCTATATGATTTCATGGCCGAAAATGATTTGAATGTCGATCAAAATTTTGACTATGTAAAAACTCAATTTGAAATTGATAATTTTTTAGATTATTGGATTTCGATGCTTTACATCAGCAATGCGGATTGGCCATCAAACAATGTTCAGCTTTGGCGTCCAAGACAAGAAGATGGCATGTGGAGATACATGTATATGGATACGGATATAACGACAAACATCTACGGCAACACTTCACCTAATGGTGATATGTGGGATCGGATCGTTGAAGTTTTAGATCCAACATTGGAAGGATGGCCAAATGATAATCGAGCAACTTTACCGTTCCGAAGAGTTATTGAAAACCAAGATTTTCAAGACGAGTTCATTCAACGGAGTTGTACTTTTATGGAATTAATTTTTAATGAAGAGCGTGCCCATGCGATCATAGATGAAGCTGCCAATGAGATTGATTTAGAAATTGCAGCGCATGTTGAACGATGGTTGTTTGACAATCCTTATTTAACAGATTATGATATTTGGGCAGATAACCTTTCTAAGTATCGTAATTTCTTCAGAGATCGTCCACCTTATTTTTATGAGCAATTGGTCATTAATTTTGGATTGGGCGACACTTATGAGCTTTCGTTTAATTATGATGCCAATACGAATGGGGATGTTCTAATTCATTGGAAAAACATGGAAATTCCATATAATTATTCCGGTACTTATTATACTGGCTTACCAATTAGACTTACTGCTGTCGCTAAAGAAGGATATGAATTTTCACATTGGTTGGAAACGGGAGATAGCACAGCCGTTATTGAATTTATTGCAAATGGAGATGCGGTTTTGACGCCTATTTTTGAAGAAGAAGAAATCGAAGAACCGGATGCGGTTAATGAATTGCCAGATGATACGGTGATTAATATTTATCCAAATCCAACAGAAGATGTTCTTTATTTGGAGGCTCCAGATTTTGAAGGCGATGCTATTTCAATTAGCATTTATAATCAACTTGGAGAGGTTTTGAATTTTGAAAAAATAGATAACTTTCCGACTGTTTATCAAATTGATTTGAAAAGCATTCCTAATGGATTTTACTATCTAACTTTGACCACGAAGGATGATCGATTTAAGACGGAGCGCTTTGTAAAATTGGTGGATTAAGTCTTATTTGGAATATCGATATGATTTAGGTAGGGATGGTTTAAAACTGAAATATGGTTTTTTAATCTTCTATATAAGATGTTTTTTTTTGAACCGCATAAGGCACATAAAAACATAGTAGTAACTGTTGATTTTGATTAACTAGAAAAAAGGGTTAATCGGCTTTCCATTCACGACGCAATAAATATCCTTGTGATTCTAATAGATTTTTAGAAGACTGGTACTTCCACTCTGTGTTTTCTTTTCGGACGAACAATGGATGCGGGGAATCTATTTTTTCGCAAGACCAGATTTGAATATTATTATCATTAAAAGCAGAAACCTCTTCTACCAAAACGACATTATAATTCGTTTTATAGTAAGCCATCATCTCATTATAAAGCTTACATCGATCACTCAGATAATCGGACTGTATCAAATAAAATTTATCTAAAGCATGTAGGCTTTTTTTCTTTCGATAATGCATCGGGATAAATTTATTTTCCTTGGACGCAAACCAAAAATCTGGCGCACCAACAATCGGTAAATCTTTATCCTTCAATTCTTCATTCACATCCAGTACGATCTTTTCAAAATCGTAAGAGTTATTAAAACAGAAATGCAAGCCATAATAAAGGCTCATGCAAACGACTAAGGATTTTAGAAACAATCGCATTTTACCCAACTGTTCAAAAGTGTAAAAATACATCAACATGAATGCTGGAAAAATATACACCAAATAATTCTTATTTTCTCTTCTGGTAATGAGTGTTGATATTAAAAGCACGACAAGAAGAATTGTCAAAAAGCGATTATTTTTAAACAAGCCTTTTCGAAAATACAAAACCGTACCTGTCAGAAACAATGCAAATTCCCAAACCCTTGAATACCAGTCATAATTCATAAAATAATTAAGAATATAATTATTCAGAGGTGTACTCATGTCTTTTTTCTGGCCAATAATTCCAGTTAGTTCCGCCCATGAAAAATGATTTCCATGCAAGGCGAAATAATACCCCAGAGCAGTAATCCCTCCTAAAAAGAAGCGAGAAACCATTCGATTTCGTTCTTCCTTCACAAAGAACAATTCTTCCTTTTTATAAATAACATAAGCTAATAGATAGAACAATCCAAGTGCTCCCATGATGTGCGCTTCGAAAGCAAAACCGGTCAATAAAGCAGCAAGGAAATATCGTTTTCGAATAAACAACAAAAATTGCATTGCAACAATAAATACTGTAAATGCCTCAGGTCGACCACAGTGAGCAGCAAAAAAGAAAGGAGGAAAAATAGGTAGAAAAACTAATATCAGTTTTGCTATTCTTCTGGAAAAAGGAAGTTCTTTTAGGATGTGATACCATACGATTGCTGCACTCCAAATCAGTGTAGAATTAATCAGAAAAACATTACTCTTTGTCCATCCGATGAAATTCAAAATATGTCCCATGATAAAAGCATAGGTAAGTCCAAAGTATTGAGCATAACCACTTTCGTCCGGTTCTATAAATACCAAATCTTCCGCAATCCCTAGCCTTGTGATATTCCAAACATTTGAAATAACCCAAGAATCATCGACGTAGTAAATATTATAATTAACGTGAACGAATGAATAAGCAAGCAAGCCAAAAATGAACATGATCCATAATTGAACATTATCTTTTTCAAGTAGATTATTGAGCGATGTTTTTTGCTTATTAAATATTGTAAAGTCCATAGTCTTATTAAAACGCTGATCTCTTTCTTCTAAAAATTAGACAATAAAATTTTATACTGCTTCAAGATATTTTTAGCAGTCTTTTTTGTAAAGCCTCAATAATTAATTAGGGATTTTTCTTTGATTGTTCTTATCTAAATCGATACCGGAACCCGGCACTTAATTTTAAAATAGATAAGTTTTCATACTTATAAACTCCTTTCTTCAGATCAAACTGTGAGCTTCCTTCCATGAGTATACTCCAGTTTCTATTTAATGAAACCTGAAATCCTACAGTACTCCAAAAAGCACTCATCTCAAACGTTCTTGGCAGCAACTGCCCTCTACTCACTGAATATTCAACTCCTGGAGGTGATGCAGACCGTTCATAAGTATATTCTAATCGTGATCGTGTAGTTCTTCCTGCAATCAATCCTCCCGCAACATATGGATAAAAATATCTTCTCGGGAAAACGACATATTTAACCCCGAAAGGAATTTGAAAATAATTGAAATCCCCTTGGATGTTCAACAATTTATCTTCTGAACTATTGGCTGGAATGTCAGGAAACCCATCCGGTGTCCCTATTTCATCGATTCCAACTTTTTTACTAAAGTCATTTGAAAAGTACTCTCCTCCTGCCAAAAGACTAAATCTTTTTCCAAAATTTAACTCCCCTTGAAAGGTTCCCCTCAGATTAAATCCATTCCCTCCCAGATTTAGCGACGCAAAGGTACCTGTAGTTCCTGAAAGCGCAAAATCAGTTGGCTTCATTTCTTTCAAATAAATTCTTAATTTTTTCTTTTGCTTCTTCTCTAAAATTTTAATTGGCGGAAGTGATATTTCCCGATCAATTTTTAGGTTCGAAGCGGTTAAAGAAGCTATTCCAGCAACGGAAGAATCAAAATTTGGCAAGGAAGCTAGATAAGCTTCGACTGTCATCTTCTCTTTAACAACTAAATTCAACAAGCTTTCTTGACCATACCTTTTTGTAATACCAGCATAATCAAAAGCAGAAAAATCTACCGCCTTTCGAAAATCAATAGATGTCGTGCTATTACCCGGAGTAAATAAATACGGCGCAGCACTTTTAATATTTTTATTTGTTTGAGTATTTCCTGATGGAATATAATTTGACTGCTGAACTTGATTAACGATAATCCTATTATAGATAGTATCATATATTACTGTTACATGTTTTTCAGTAACAGCAACCTCTTTGACTTCCTCTTGATGATTTAATTGTTGTTCCAATTCATCAAGTCTTTCCATAGCTTTATAATTTTGAAAATAGAAGAAGCCAGCGAGACTAGTGGTAAAGAGTGTCAATAATAACAAAGGCAAAAAACCAAACCCTGTAGCAGGCTTGCGTTCCTTATCTCCATCGAGTCGGGATTCCATATCATTCCAAAGCCCTTCATCAAAAGGAACTTCTGGAGGATTATTCATCGAATCCTTGATATGTTTTTCAAAATCATTTCCCATTACTGACCTTTTTTATTTCGTTGTGTTTTGCAAAGTGATCTTGGAGAAATTTCCTAGCTCTCGCATAATTTGATCGAGAAGTGCCTACACTTATATTAAGTTGTTCTGCTATCTCCTGATGTTTAAATCCGTCAATAGCATAAAGGTTAAAAACCAATCGATAAGTAGGGGACAATAATTGGATACCTTTTAAAATGTCTTCATAAAGTAAATTATCAAATCCCTGATTACTATCTACATCTTCATTGATTACTTCTTCTGTAGAATAGGTTTTTAGTTTTTTATATTTCCGATGATAATCAATCGAGGTGTTGACCAAAATTGTTCGGAACCAGGATTTAAAATCATAATTTTCATCGTACTGGTCTAATTTCGAAAAGACCTTAAAGAAAGACTCATTAATAATATCCTCTGCTTCCGTCTTTGCACTCGAATACCGTAATGCCACACTCATCGCATAGCTAAAAAATAGCTGATACAAGCGCTTTTGAGCAGCTCGATTTCCAGTTCTACAAGCCTGGATAATGAGGGTGATATTATGATTCTTGTTATTCAATGGTTATAATAACCGAGTTTTTAACCAATACGGTGAATTTTTCAATAGCGTTGCTTCAATAAGTAAAAAAGACGCTTACTTCAATTTACTATCTCATATAACGGCAAAATTACACTTTTTTGCCCCTAACAAGGTATTGCCCCCTTAATTGCTATCATATTTCATTCTTTATCCTTCTTAACGAGAAGAATGATAAGTAATATTCTTTGACAACAAGAAGATAAAAAGCTATCTTTGTTAGGCTGAAAACATCATTTTCCTGTTTTTTAGCTCACCTCCACACTCAAACACACACAAAAATTTCCCAATACCGTTATTTGACCAATTTTTGTCGAATCATTTTAATTCTAATTAGGCAATTACCTGGTTTTAAAAAGCATATACTATTTACTTTTTATATTAAAGTTATTACACGGATCTATATCTAAACTATTACTTCCGTTTAGTAATCTATAACAAACACTAACCAAAAAATCTCATGCGAATCTTACAACTAATAACGGTGCTATGCATCCTATGGGCTAGTCCAGCTTACGCCCAACTTACGATCAATGAATTCTTAGCAGATAATGCATCCACGATTGCTGATGAAAACGGCGATTTTGAAGATTGGATTGAAATTCATAATGCAGGTGCCAATGCTGTAGATATCGGCGGATACTATATCTCTGATGATTTGACTGCGCCAACAATCTGGCAAATTCCAACAACAAATCCATCCTTAACAACTGTCCCTGCCGGAGGATTTTTATTGCTCTGGGCTGACAAAGATACTGACGATGGTGAATTGCATATTGACATCAAACTCGGAAGTGGCGGTGAAGATATCGTTCTTGTCAATCCTGACGGTGTGACCATTGTTGATCAACTTACCTTCGGTCCTCAAAGTACTGATGTCTCTTATGGTCGAACAGTAGATGGTGGTCCCGACTTTCAAATATTCACAGCCTCCACTCCTAATGCATCTAATGAAACTCCAGCACCTGACTTGACTTTTTCAATTACACTAAATGCCGAGATATCAACGCTCAATGACGATGCTGTTCAGTATGGAGTTGGAAATGGTAGTGTTAACATCAATCAGTTTGGAATGAAAATTACTGAGGCTTGGTCTAATCAAATAATTGGGCTTCGTTTTAGTGATATTCTTATTCCTCAAGGTGCAACAATAACTAATGCCAAGATTCAATTTTCTACCAAAAACCCTGATGATAGTGTAGGAGAAGCTGATTTTGAAATCCGAGGACAACTATCTGGTGATGCGGCTCCTTTTGAAGAAGTTTCTCAAAATATTTCTAGTAGACCAACAACCAACAGTATGGTTCCTTGGCAACCAGAAGAATGGTTATTATCTGAAGAGAAAGGACTTAACCAAAAAACGCCAAACCTAGCATCTTTAATCCAAGAAGCGGTCAGTTTGAGTTCTTGGGAAAGTGGTAATGCTATAGCTTTTATTATTACAGGAAATGGAACACGATCCGCGGACAACTTTACTTCGGGTGTTCCTGCAACCATTATCATTGAAGCGGAAGTTCCTGCTCCAACCGAATTGGTCACGGATATTTATATTAATGAAATCAGTCCTAACGGAACTGATTTTACTGATGAACACGGAGGCTATGAAGATTGGATTGAAATTTACAACGATGGCGACTCCCCGGTTTCTTTGGGTGGCCTATACCTTACAGATAATATTGATGATCTGACCAAATGGCAAATCTCTTCTATCCAACCAGTTCCTGCTAATGGACATCTGACCATCTTCGCAGATGAAGAAACTTACCTAGGTGGCCTTCATGCTGATTTTAAATTAAGTGATGATGGAGAAACGCTTGCTTTGGTACAGGCTATTGGCAATCAACTAATCATCATTGACTCGATCAGTTATGGCCCAGTACCTTTTAAAGCATCTGCAGGAAGGTCTTCTGATGGCGCTGCTGACTGGGTAATCTTTGGAGAGCAGACACCTGAGGCTCCTAATGCTGGTGCATTATCTTGGCTGGCAGCACCGGATATTTCATTAGACCATGGTGCTTTTTCTACTCCACAAACGGTTGCCATCACTCATATTGATCCCACAGTAACGTTACGCTATACAACAGACAGCTCAATTCCTGATGAAAACTCTGCTGAATATGCTGGAGAAATTACGGTTTCTGAAACTCAAAGTATCAGAGCTCGTGCATTTAAAAGTGGATTCGAAGCGAGTCAAACGAAGACTAGAAATTATCTTTTCGACCTAAGTGAAACCTTACCGGTATTGATGATTACCACTGATCCTGATAATTTATTCGATGATGAAATTGGAATTTATACCATCGGAACAAACGGAACAGATGGAGCAACTTGTACGAATAATGTAATTGCAAACTTCTGGCAAGATTGGGAACGTCCAGCCAACCTTACACTTTTTGAAGTTGGAGGCGAAGAAGCTTTTTCGGTAAACGCTGGGATTAAAATTTCTGGAAACTGCTCAAGAAGGTATGCGCTTAAGAGTTTAAATATTTACCTCCGGAATAATCTCTATGGAGATAAAGATCTTGATTACAAAATTTTCCCAGATCGTGATTTTAAAAAGTATAAAAGACTACGCCTTAGAAACAGTGGACAGGATTATCGAGGCACGATGATGCGTGATGGTGTCAACCATAGAATGCTTAAAGATATTACAGATGTTGAATATCAAAATTTCCGACCTACCCTCGTTTATATCAATGGTGAATATTACGGTATTCAAAATTTCAAAGACTTATACGGAGGAGATTACTTTGATGATTTTCATGATGTAAAAGAAGAAGAATTAGACTTAATTAAAAGCCCAAGGTTAAAGCATGATATAAAAGAAGGAGACGATGTTCACTATAATAATTTGTACAGCTTTGTTCTAAACAACGACCTAAGCGATCCTTCAAATTATGAGTATTTTAAAACTCAATTTGAAATCGACAACTTTATTGATTACTGGATCGCTATGATCTATATGAGTAGTTCTGACTGGCCAGCAAACAACATTCAACTTTGGAGACCAAGAACACCAGAAGGAAAATGGAGACACATGTACATCGATACGGATGCAACAACAAATGCGTATGGTGAAAATTCTAATACCGGCCCAATGCGGGACACTTACAAAAAAGTGTTAGATGGTACTCAAGTAGGCTGGCCGTATGATGCCAAATCTACTGTATTCATTCGTAATTTATTAGAAAATCAAGAATTCAAAGACGAGTATATTCAACGGACTTGTAGCTTTATAGAATTGGTTTTCGGTGCAGAAAGAGTTCATGAATTTATTGATGCAGCAGCAGCAGATATTGATGCAGAAATTGGAGAACACGTTGAGCATTGGGCTTTTGACAATCCATATTTATTGGATTATGAAGACTGGACCAACAAAAGAGATAAATACAAAAAATTCTTTGTTGACCGGCCTACCTTTTTCTATGACCTCATGGTTCTTAACTTCGACTTAGGAGAAACTTACGAATTAACTTTCGACTACACAGAAGAAACCAAAGGTGATGTATTTGTCAATTGGAATCAAATGGAAGTTCCTTTTAATTATACTGGGACCTACTTCACTGGAATCCCAATGCGAATCACCGCAGTAGCTGACGAAGGTTATACTTTCGCTTACTGGCTAGAAAATGGAGACACAAACCCAGAGATTGATTTTATTGCAAACTCTGACGAAACACTTACTCCAATCTTTGAACCAATAGGAGACATTTGTACTCCTGGCTCTCCTGATTTTTTAGATGAAGATGGTGATGGTGTTTGTGATCTTGAAGATGAATGTCCAGGCTTCGACGATACCGTTGACACAAACAATAACAATATCCCAGATGGTTGCGAACCTTGTTTTTTAGAAGGTGATGATGACAACGATGGTGTTTGTAATGATACTGATCAATGCCCTGGTTTCGATGACAATGTGGACACCAATAATAATGGAATTCCAGATGGTTGCGAAGATTGCTTAGATGGCGACGATGACAATGACGGTGTTTGCAATAGCGAAGATCAATGCCCTGGTTTTGATGACAATGTAGACACTAATAATAATGGCATTCCTGATGGCTGTGAAGAATGTTTTCCAGTAGGTGATGATGACAACGATGGTGTTTGTAATGACGTAGATCAATGTCCTGGTTTTGATGACAATGTAGATGTTAATAATAATGGAATCCCAGATGGCTGTGAAGAATGTGTAGATGGTGACAATGACAATGATGGCGTTTGTACCATTGATGATTGTGACGACAACAATCCTAATTTACCAACAACGCCAGGTACTTCTTGTGATGATGAAAATGCGTCGACAATTAATGATGTTATTCAGGCAGACGGTTGTACTTGTCAAGGTGAAATTGAACAGACTGGAGGGGACTACTGTGAATCTGAAGGAGACTTCCCTTATCACGAATGGATTGAAGTTGTTCAATTAAACAACCTAATTAACACTTCAGGAAAAACAAATTACTCTGACTTCACAAATCTTTTTGCTTCATTAGATTCTGGAGAAAGTTATGACCTTACTTTGACCACAGGTTATAGCTATACCACTTATGATGAATACTTCCGAGTATGGATTGATTATAATCAAAATGGCGTCTTTGAAGAACCTTCTGAAATTGCTTACTCTGGTATCGTGACTGCTCCGCCGAATGGAACAGATACCGCAGATCTTATAGGTAGCATCGATGTTCCAGCCAATGCATTGGAAGGAAATACAAGAATGCGAATTAGTATGCAACGTGGTGCTTATGCTCCGCCTTGTGGAAACTTCCCAGTTGGTGAAGTCGAAGATTACACCGTTATTATTTCAACAGGAGATGGTACTTCTATCAGCCTTCAGAACTGTACCGCAGACCGAGAAGAAACGGCGGCACCTGGACAAACTGAAATCGTCTTCAGCTGGGAGTCTCCAATCGCAACAACTACTTGTGATCCTAATACAACTACAATTGTTCAATCTGCTGGCCCTCCAAGTGGAAGTGCCTTTGCAATTAATACGGTGACTACCATAACTTATACTGCTACTGACGAATGTGGAAACTCAGAATCTTGTTCATTTACGATCACCGTCAACGAAGCAGATAATGGCGAGATTGATTTAACTTGTCTTGGGAACATTACGATTACCGCTCCGGCTGGACAAACTGGAACGGATATATCTTGGGATGCTGCTACTGGTTCGACCACTTGTCCAAGTAATGGTTTGAATATTTCACAAACAGGAGGGCAACCTTCTGGTTCTTTCTTCGAGATTGGAAATTATCAAATTGTTTATGTTGCGACTGATGATTGCGGAAATTCTGAAACTTGTAGCTTCAACATCACGGTCAATGAAGCTGATAATGGCGAGATTGATTTGACTTGTCCTGGAAACATTACGATTACTGCTCCAGCCGGACAGACTGGAACAAATGTCTCTTGGACTGCTGCTTCAGCTTCAACTACTTGTCCAAGTAATGGTTTGAACATTTCACAAACAGGAGGACTGCCGTCTGGTTCTTTCTTCGAAATTGGAAATTATCAAATTGATTATGAGGCGACTGATGATTGTGGAAATTCTGAAACTTGTAGTTTCAATATTCAGGTATTAGCAGATACAGGTAATGGAGATTATTGTGAATCTGAAGGAGACTTCCCTTGGCACGAATGGATTGAAGGTGTTCAGCTTAACACCATTAATAATCCTTCTTCAAAATCTACCTATTCAGACTTTACAGATATCAGTACTAATCTCGAAAGAGAAACCCCTTACACTATTGCATTGACTACTGGATATAGTTATTTTACTTATGATGAATACTGGAAAGTTTGGATTGATTACAATCAAAACGGTACTTTCGAGGAACCATCAGAAATCGCATTTGAAGGTGTTGTTTCAGCACCACCAAATGGAACAGATAATGGCTTTCTTAACGGCTCCATTACGGTGCCAACGGACGCTAGCCTTGGGGCAACCAGAATGCGAATCTCTATGAAACGAGGAGCTAGTCCTAGTCCTTGTGAGGTGATTCCTTTTGGTGAAGTGGAAGATTATACCGTAGTGATTGATCCAGCAATAAACAATGCTGGATCAGGTGAATCTAGTGCGGCACTTTATAGAGATGTTGAAATTCCGGATAATGATGACGTTCTTTTATTCCCGAATCCATCGAAAGGGATATTCAATGTGCATGCTCCAAAATTTGTAGGTTTACCAACGAATATTACTGTTTACAACCACCTTGGACATGTTGTTAAAGTCATAGAAAAGGATGAATTCCCAGAGACTCCAGTTAGAGTCAATATGAAAGGACATCAAAATGGATTCTTTTATGTTGCTGTAAAAGCGGAAGGAAGGAAACTCATTACTAAGAAATTTTCTCTTGAGAGTAGAAAATAAATCTTTAATTAAATTTCTATTTTAATAAATAAAGGGAAGTGATTCTAGAATCACTTCCCTTTTAATATAACTCGTAAATTACTATTCAAATCTTCTTTTGATTCATTTACTATAATGCTTTTTGTTCCTAAGAAAAAACTGCATTCGGATTACTGATTTATAATCTGAATCCTTGCCGATACTGCATCTATAAAATCGTGGTAATCGTCAGACACATTTTCTTTGGCCAAATCCAATAACCAGAATTTCTGAGTTTCTCCAGATTTGTATTCAATATACAAACCACCCCAATCTCCAGCATCAGGTTGCCCAATAACTACTCCTTGTTCCTCTAAAAGTCCCATTGGAAAAAGATCTTCTAATCCATTGACCTGATCAAATAACCCATCTGGTAATTCAGTATAACTAGCATTATAAAAATCACTTGAGTTAGGATAAGTATCATTAGAATCTTCGTATAATTTATCTTCTTCCAATTTAAATATCTCAACACATTCTTCTCCTTGACATTCTCCAAAAAAATGTCCGAAAATCAAATAGTCTACTTCTGGTGTTGGATTATCTTCATCATCTTTATTACATGCGGAAAGCAGCATAGAAAGAACTGCAAAGGCAAAAAGAAATTTAGTCGTTTTCATAATTTAAGATTTACAGGTTTTAAAATTAGAACATGCTCGGAATCACTTACAAGGTCCTGGTGTGTAATCATAAATTCCATTGCATTCAGCTAGACAAGGATTTGAATAGGTTTCCTCATCACAACCACAAACAGGGTCGTATTGTCGAGTACAAATACAATCCTCTTGAGGATTTGGAATACATAAATCTAGGTTTTCATCAGGTTGGCAGGATAGGTAAAAGGTAGCCAAACCCGTAAACAGGGTCAATAAAATAATCTTTTTCATAGCTAAATAATTTTTAAAATTGGTTGTTACAGAACTCAACTCATTATAAACTCCCAGTTTAATATTGAGTCGATACTTAAAAGACGGAGATAATTAAGAAGAAGTTGGGTGATAGATGTTAAAGAAGGGTTAAAGCTTTTTAAAGAAATTCTAAGAAGAAATAAAGGAGGAGTAAAGTATCCTTCAAAAGACTATGTTCCGCTCGTTGAGGTATTTTATATTCTATATTTATTCCGACCTCGTATTGAGCAAAACAATTAAGCCTTTTGGGGATCTAATAAATCACGATGATTTATACCGCAATTTATAACGA
>CAKZTD010000010.1 GCA_937921595.1 uncultured Saprospiraceae bacterium | reverse complement strand
CGGTAATCCCGCATGCCTTCAATATATGCGATGTCATGAAGGTTTATTTTTTCTAGACGATTTTCTGTTTTTATAAAAATGAAATCTACTTGCTTTGGAGTTGTTTTTTTGTTCAAATTCTCCTGAGCCTTGTTCACTGCTTGTAGGAAACGATTGAAGGTAAATGGCTTGAGTAAATAATCCGTTACATTTAATTCATATCCTTTAAGTGCATATTCTTGATAGGCTGTAGTGAGAATTACCTGGCTAGTAATTTTAGAACTTTCTAATAATTCGATGCCTGAAAGTTCGTCCATATTTATATCTAGAAAAAGTATATCAACATCGTTGGATTTTAAATAAACAAGGCCATTGAGTGCATTATCGAAGGTGGCATTCAATTGTAAGAAAGGGACTTTGTTGACGAAGTTTCTTGTTCGTTCCATTGCCAAAGGTTCGTCTTCAATGATGATACAATTATAGCTTTTCATTTTTGATACTTAAGGAGATGTTATAAAGGTTTTCTGTTTTAAAAATCTCTAAGGTATGTTGTTCTGGATAAATCAAATTTAACCTTTTTTGAATAAGGCTATTCCCTAAACCACTTGATTGATTCTGAATTTTTCTATTTAAATCACATTTATTGGCGCATTCAAATTGGATGTTATCTTTTTCTATGTTGATATTTATAGTAATGGCATCCTTTAGTTTTTTATTGGTAGTATGTTTAAAAGCATTTTCAATGAAAGGGATAAAAACCATAGGAGCAATAGTCTGTCCATTGAGGTGTCCAGAGACTGAAAAGTTTACATAATGAGCATTGGCTGTTCTGATTTTTTGCAATTCGATATATTTTTCAATGTATTCAATTTCTTTCGATAGAGGAATTTTATCTGCTTTCGTTTCATATAACATAAACCGCATGATGTCCGAAAGCTTGTTTAGATAGTCGGATGCTTGCTCTGCATCTTTTAAAATAAGTACATCGATATTATTAATTGTATTGAATAAAAAATGCGGATCTAATTGTGCTTTAACTAAAGCCAATTCCATCTCTTGATTTTTTTGCTTGAGCGTTTCTTTTAATTTCATTTCCTCAAACCAAGTTAGAAATCCGCGTATGACCAAGGCAATAATCCCAGAGACAAATGATTCAAAAGCCATGAAAATAGAGACACCTAAAAAACTTTCGTCGTCAGATTCGCCAAAACATTCCTCTCCAATGCTAATAGTCGTAATCACGTAGGCCAGAATTGCTGCTGCATAAGAAAATAGAATTCCATAAATAAATGCCAATAGGTATTTTCGTTGCTGAAGATACTTGGGGAAAATCAAGAAATAGAAAAAATAGAAAGTAATGAAGCAGGGGAGGAAAGCGAAAAGGAGAATGATCGGGAATACATTTTCGAATTTTGCATCTATTTGTGGATCATCCTTATAATAGAACGCCAATAAGATCATGATTACGATCAGGTAGAGCCCCCAGTATCCGATGTGTAATAATAAAATTAATGGTTTTTTCATAAAGACATAATATCTGGTTTTTTTCTGGTTATTGTAGAACTAATCTGCAAAATAGAGATATTTATCTGCGAAATGGAGGAAGGTAATTAGATTTGGTATTTCAGATAAAAAACTGAATTCGTCGAATTCGCAAAGGAGATCAATCTAAATATTTTGAACTACCCAGAAAGTTTTATTACTTTGCTCTTCAACCAATCAAACTTTTATAATGAAGTTTTTTTAAATGAATTGATGACTTATTTGCAAGTCATTGATTCTGAATAACTTTTCCTCTTTTTATTTACGTAGCTACGGCTAGGGAAAGAAAAAGAAGGATCGTTCTCAAAATCAAGCAATTACAAGCAATTACAAGTAAATTTTGAACACATTTTTAAATAACTTTTATGGCAAAATCAATCAAAGGAAAGGTAAGTTTTCAAAATATCGAAACCGGATTTTGGGGAATCATCGACGATGCTGGAAACAAATGGATGATCATCGAGATGCCAGAGCAATTAAAATACGATGGCAAGTCAGTAGAAGTGATGATCGAACCAATTGATGCAATGAGCATGATGATGTGGGGAACACCTGCTAAGATTGTTGGATTTTCAACGGTGGCTCCTTAATTTTGAATACTTTTTAAAAACTTCTACTCCGGATTCATAATCTCTTGAATCATCTTTTCAGTATAAACAGGTTTAATCCTAATCTGCAGAATATATTGGGATCGAACATAGTCTCCGTTTTTTACAGCTGGAATCCAAGCTGGCATTTTAGATTCAATAACTTTTAATGCAAAAAGGGATGGCTCAGTTCCACGATTAGCAATGGCTAAAAACTGAGATAGGGTACCATCTTTTTCTACAACAAATTGGAAAGAAAGTGTTTTTGAAAGTCTAGGGTTTTTTATTTTAAGCGGAGCGATAATGTTTTCATAAAGAAATCGATCGAGCTTTTTTTCTCCTCCTGGGAAATCGGGTTGCACCGCTCTATCCATGTAAACCCTTTGATTATCTGGGTTAACACCTCTGCCCAATACCATTTCTATCATTCTATCTTCTTCGACGTTCTTCTCGGACTGAGCACTTTCAAAAAGAGGCCCATAAGTGAAGACATATTTTTTAGAAGCTTTTTGATCTAATAAATATTGAACCATTTCCGGAGAAAGCTGGTCTGCAATTATTTTGCAGGTGACGACAAAGCCACTTGGTTGATTTACTGATTCAGGAGAATGTTTTCTTCGACTAGTCACTCTTTTTGAAGCAGCATCTACGTTAAATGATATCTGAACATCGCCATCAATTTCCTTTTTTATATCATCTGCAAGGTTGGACAAATAATCATTGACAAATTTGGCGATGATTCCATCTGATGTAAATTCGATGTTTTCAGTGACCCCGTTTTCGTCTAAAGATTCGATGTTGGTCAAAACGACCTCTTTGACTTTTGTTGATTCTAAATTGGTGTACTGAGCAAGAATCGTACTTTTGTTTAGTAATATTAAAAGTAGAAATAAGACCAGTCGTTTTAAAAAATGATTCATTGTAATAAGTTACTGTGTAGATTATTGTTTGATGTTAAATAGAAAATTGGTGTTTGAATAAAAATACTAAGGAGTCAGTAAATAATAAGATGCTGATTTCAGGCTAGAGATTTTGTTGACTGGCAAGGTTGATAATCCGCAGTAATGTCTTTTATTACAAGGATTTCATAACGAAGGCAGACGACAAAAGATCAGCATCAAATCGGTAAGTTATTATTTACTGAATCCTAAGGTAATAGAAATAACGAAAAAAGTGGTCTGAAATTATTTTCAAACCACTTTTTCAATAAATAAGAATTGTGAAATTTATTCTTTAATTAATTTCTTTGTAGTACTTCCTTTCTCTCCAATTAGCTTGACCAAGTAAACACCAGTACTAAGATTACCAATGTCAATAGTTTGGACACCATTGGCTAAGTTCATCCTTTCAACGTGAATTAATTTTCCAAAAATATCATAAACCATAAGATTCTCGATCATAATATTTGATTCATTCGAAACACTTATCTGATTGATAGCAGTTGGATTTGGAGATAAGGTCAATCCATTTGAAAGCAGTTGATCTTCTACACTTGAAGAAGTACTTACCGTTACATCAAATTGACAATCAACAGAATTTCCAGCTAGGTCAGTGGCGACGAAAGTATTCGTTGTAGTTCCTAAAGGAAAATCACTTCCACTTGCCAAACCTTCTGTTTGTTCAATCACATAATCGATTTCAATTAAGTATCTAAAAAAAGCATCTGCACCCGCAACATCATTCCACAAACCACTGCTTAGCATGATGGTATAATTTTCAGGAACCATTCCCGCTCCGCTATTATTTGGCTCGTCAATATTCCAATTTGTATAAGTCGAAGGATCGCCACTATTCCATTCAAAATTGCCTTCAGAGAATACATCAGAGTAACCAATCAAAATACTATTGGAACCACCAACAAAAGTTTGAACAGCATTTAAAATGTATTGATTATCGGCTTCATTACGAATGGTGCCGACATATCCTTGATAATCAAAAGCGTCAATATAAGCTTCTTCAGGAGTAAAAAGAGAATCAGAAATGTAATACGATTTTCCATCGATGCTGCCTAAGGCAGTAAATCCTTCCAAATCATTTATAACCGAACAATTATCCGAAACGGTAACATCGAAATCT
Source organism: uncultured Saprospiraceae bacterium (assembly GCA_937921595.1). Lineage (GTDB taxonomy): Bacteria > Bacteroidota > Bacteroidia > Chitinophagales > Saprospiraceae > JAHDHW01. The sequence continues at coordinate 9,522 of CAKZTD010000010.1, read as the reverse complement.
ACCTCTGCACTTGACTGACCAGGACTTACATTGATGGTCATATCAGAAGGGCAATCAAAAGCAGGAAATTCTTCATCTTCTACGGTCACTATAAAATCACAACTAATTGAATTTCCATCACTGTCTGTTACTGTAAAAACTACAGGAGTATTTCCGACAGGAAACTCTTCTCCAGCAGCAGGACCTAAAACTTGAACAGGTGTAATTGCTCCATCTTCAACATCCATTCCCGTAACTTCAAAATTAGCAATACCTGAACAGTTGCCAGCACTAGCCGTAACCACAATATTCTCAGGGCATGAGATGCTTGGTGCATTTCCAATCGTGGTAAATAGTTGAACATCTGCAACCTGATTGATATTTGCAGGAGAACAATTTCCAGTAAGGTTTACTCTATAAATAGAATATGCTGTTGCATTCGTGAAGGCAAAAGTTCTGGAAAGAAATCGATCTGAAATACATGGAATAGAACCGGAGGCAATGCTTGTATAATCTACACCGTCATTGGAACCAAAGATTTCATATTCTGTAGGGTCTCTTTCTGGAGCATCATTAGCGGTAACAATAGCGATGGACGTGGCTATTTCTGCGTTGCCATTTCCTAGGTCAACCTCAAATCCCATTCCGTCTAGATTCAGGAAATCGAGAAATTTGGTCATCGGATCTTGATCAATGATTTCTTGAGGAGATTCAGCAGCCGGAAAATTTACATCTCCGAAAGGTGTGGCAGTATGAATGTTTGCATCGAAAATTCCTTGAGCAAAGCCAAGGGATAAGCTTAAGCAAAGAAATAGGCTTGTAATGATTGTTTTCATAAGGTGTTAAATTTTGAAATTTGTTTTTGAAATGGTTTTTTAAGAGGATGTAAATTTTTTAATATTAAATATGAGGTTGTTTTTTAAATTCAAACTTTATCGTTTTACTTTTTTAGTTATAAATTCATTTCCATGAGTAAATTTTATTCCGAAGATACTTGTAAATTCCATTTCAAGGAACCAATATATTCTGACATCTTGGAATTTTATGGTTTGTGGTTCATCAATCGGAAAAGAAAAAAGTGATTCGACAAGATTGTTTGGTCTTTTGAATATTTGAGGTTTTGAGTTAAATTTGAATAATTTTACTTTATAGGGTGTCGTTCCTCGATTGTCAGTCACCTCTTCTATTATTCTATAATTCATGGAAATCATAGATACTTGTTTCCACTTATTACTACTGGTCGCTTTTACCTTAAATTTACCATCTTGTATTTCTTCAAATTGTATATTTATTTTTCCTGCAATCGATTTTGTTAAAAGGTAGTAACTTAAGATAAGAATTAAACCTAAAGCAAAAGCAATAAGTAAATAATATTTATATGTATCCCACAAACCTAAGAATGAAGTGACGAAGCCTAACATCATAAAAATCCAAACACTGTAAAAATATGGCCTCGAAAATGAATGAGGTTTTAATTCGAGTTCCTTTGTTATAATTTTATATTGATAAGCATTAGATATAAAGTTTAAGTACTTTTTATCTTCCCAATTATTTATGTCAGATTTAAAAACATTTATCTTGTCTAGGAAAGATTCCGATGGTATTAGCGGAAGGAAATTTGCAAAAGCTACCACTTTTACCAATATCTCAATATTCAGACCTTTATAAGTTTCATACTTATTGTAAATGAACTCAAAATGGTAAATGTATTCTTTGTCTTTATATAAAGTCTGATCTTCTACTATATTCTTTTTGCTTAAATGATAATCCTCAAACTCAATTAATCCTCTGATTTCAAGATTGATCTTGTATCCTAAAGACTTTAAATTTACATCTTTCTCAGGAATCAAAATGATTTTACCTTTTACCAGTTCTCCTAGTTTAAAAGGACCTTTCTTTTCAAAAACCACTCTTAATCTTGAAACTTGTTTTAGCATTGATCAAAGTTTTGATAAAGATGATTTATAATTGATCGGTAGTCGTCTCCATGTTTTGTGATTAAATTTTTCAATACATTTTGATCTAGATTTATTGGACCTTCGAATCCACTAGCAATTTTAATTCTATTTTTAATAATACCAGCTAATTTATCTTGAGATATTCCACTGAAATTAAAACTGCTGGATTTTGCCCCCGCTAATTTGTACTCAATATGCCTACTGAAATGAGCTGTTAAAATGATTTTATGATCACTTTTAAATAGCTTTTGACGTTGAATGAAATTTAAATAATGAATACTATCTAAGAAGAGAAGTTGCTTAGAACTGTTTATGATTTCCTCAAAGTTTGTTTGCTTTTGTCCTAATTGGAAAAAAGCGCTCTCAGGGTTTGTTAGTTGCAAAGCTTTTAAATGACAGGATTTACCTCTTCCTTTTTTTCCTTTTAGTTCTATAATTTTTATTTTTTCGTTTTCTATATTAGCCTGTATTTGATTGAAATGATCAATAGGGACAAGAGCTTTTGGAATTTCATTAAGCGCCAATCCTCCAAAAGGATTGTATTGAAAATTTATAGATTCGTTTTGAATTAGATTTTTCAAAGTCTTAAAATTGATTTTGTTTGGTTTAATATACCACCGTCACATCCCCCGTAAACATCTGTTCCTCTCCATCAATAAATCTAATCAAAGCTGACCAGACATAAACACCAGAAGGAACAAATTCCCCTTTTATTTTTCCATCCCATGCTTTTGATTTGTCATTAACGAAGATGTTGTTGATATCATAATTCAATCCTCCCCACCGATTAAAAACCTTAAGAGAAACGATTGTTATTCCTTCTTTTCCTTGAATGTAAAACAAATCATTTACTCCATCTCCATTGGGTGAAAAAATATTGGAAGCAAAGACTTGATAATTTTTGTTGACCGTGATGTTGATTTGATCTTGATCTGTACAGCCATTTTCATCTGTTACAATAAGTTGGAAAGTACTGCTCTCTAAAGGAAGAATATCTTGGTTTTTACAATCATTACAACTAATCGAATTTCCTGGGAATTCTGACCATTGAAAGAAAAGATTATCGCTGCTAGAGACTTGAGGGTTGAGCAAAAGACCATCACCTAAAGACAAAACACGATCCGCTCCAAGCTCAAGATTGATGTCATTAGAAAGTGTGTTGACAGTATAATTGGTGATAAAAGTTTCACAATTGTTTTCGATGATGACTTGATATATTCCAGCTGAGGTAATAGCTTTGATCGGATCCATTGTTCCATCATCCCAGATATATGAAAAAATAGCTTCAGGAATATTGACATCTAAAAGTAAAGTGTCACCTGGGCATATTTCTAAAAATTGATCAGCTATATTTTCCAGATTGATGGCTTCAACTTCAAGGTTGGTTGGATCGTCAAAAGCAATGGTAGCTGGATCATCTGAGTATTCAGTATCTCCGAGTGAAGCGGAGAGATTGGTGAGGACAGATTGATTTTCATAATTATCTGGTACGACATCACCAATGGCAATTTTTATTTTAAAACTATCCACTCCAGAAGTGATAGACATATTATTAATGGTCAGACTAGATGAATTAATTCCATTGATTTGACCACCATAAGTATTTCCGGAAACCTCAAGTATTTCAAAGCCTAATGGAAAATCACTTTGAAATTCAACCTGATTTTGAGTATAAAAAGAAGCATTTGAAATGACAAAAGTATATTCAACTTCCGTACAAGAAACGGTCTGCGTTGGTTCAACTGATTCTAATAACTCTAAGCGATAGGGACAACTACAACCATCAGAGCCAGAAGCTTGGGGTCCTTCTAAAAGAAATTCTATTTCGCCAGTTTCAATATCAATTTTATAAAGTGCTTTGATGCCTGGTTGTCCAAGATGCTTTGCATAACCATATAGATTTCCAAAAGAATCAAAAAACAAAGCAGCCATTAAATCAATCTCTCCAGATGGCGGAAAGGTTTCATTGTCAACATCGCCATTGGAAATGATTATTTTTATTAAGCGACCTTGTAATCCGTCAAAGCCATAGAGCACTCCAGTAATTGGATCAAAGGCAATGTCTAAGGAATAAACTAATTCACCGGTTAATGTAGTCAAAGGAAGAACTACAGTATTGTAATCCGGATCTTCTAAATCGATCAAAATAAGTTCTTCATTTCTCCAAGGTAGATTGGTTGCCACGCCACTTAATACAACGAGGTATTTTCCATCAATAGAAACATCGCCAGCGTTATAACTTTTGGTTGGATCAAATTCATCAAAGTGATGTAAAAAAGTTACAGCTCCAGATGCATCAATTCGATAAAGGTCATGGGTGTTGATTCCAATTCCATAAAGATAATTATCTGTCCAGCGATACCCGACCGCATTTAGATATGGGGAAGGAGTTCCAGTAAAGTTTTCAAACAGAATCGTACCGCCTTGATCATTGTTAACTTCTACATTAAAAAGATTGGTAGAATCTCCATCGGTCGAAATGGCTAAGATAAAATCTCCCGTACAGGTAAATGGCTGAGCACAGAGTGTGATTCCAGTCATGGTTATCAATATGGAGAATAATATGCGAACGACCATCTTTCAAGATAGTATTATTTAAGGTAACATCAAACTACTTCTAGTGCTTGAGCTAGATCTTCGATCAACCAATTCGGATCTTCCAGTCCAATATAAATACGAACAAAATTCCAAGGAATCGTTGTATCCGGCCTACCTGGTATTCCATGAAAAGCACAGTAAGGAAGTAACAAGGATTCATGGCCTCCCCAAGAAACGGCTAATAAAAAACATTTTAACCGAGCATGGAAAGCTTCCATCTTTTCGATACTATCAGCTTTGATTTTCAATGAAAATAAACCACCACATTTTTTCATTTGTTTTTTTGCCAATTCGTATTGCGGAAAAGAGGGGAGATGAGGGTGATAAACCTGTTCTATTTTTGGATGATCTTCTAACCATTTTGCAATTTTTAAAGCACTAGCAGAAGTCCGTTCCATCCGTAATTCTAAGGTTCTCAAACCGCGAATAATCATGGCTGCTTCATAAGGAGAGATGATTCCTCCTAGCGTCATATATTCTGATTCGAAAATCTTTTTAATCATAATTTTTGATCCGCTGATCACACCTCCAATCACATCGCTGTGTCCATTGAGGTATTTTGAACAAGTATGTACCGAGAGGTCGATGCCCATTGCAAATGGTTTTTGATAAAGCGGAGAAGCATAGGTTGCGTCGATGATACTAATAAGATTGTGTTTCTTGGCAATAGCAGCGCAAGCTTCGAGATCCTGAAGTTCTAGTGTAGCACTAGTAGGGCTTTCTAAAAAGAGAACAGTGGTATTATCTTTAATAGCTGCTTCAATTTCAGAGAGGTTTTTGCCATCCACAAAAGTATGTTCTACCCCGAATCGATCTAAAAATGAACTGATCAAATTAAAGGTCCAGCTGTAAGAAGCTTGTACGCAGACAATATGATCTCCTGATTTTACATTGGCAATTACTGCATTGGCAATGGCACCGCTTCCACTACTAAATACTAAAGCATCTTCTGCTTCTTCTAAAGCTGCAATTTTTTGTCGAAGGATTTTTACGGTTGGATTATTACCTCTGGAATAAAGATGGGATTCTAATTCGTCAACAAATGCATTACGAAATTCTCCCAGAGTTTTAAAAGCAAAATTGCTAGTCTGAATAATAGGAGGGGAGACCGCATTGAAATAATTTTCTCGATCTTCTCCAAGGTGGTTTAAAATTTCGCTTAAGTGCATGGTGTTTTTTTTGATTTGTTTAAGAATGTGTTCTGAGGTTTTTGTAAATGTATGGAGCTAAATCCTAATTCCCAATACCTTTTATGCTAAGTTCTATCTTTCTAGTACATTTTTTGATTTACTTATTTGTGAACAAGGATTTTTATAGATTAAACCGCTGAGAAAATGAGAAAACGCGGAGCCTTAAGCCTTTTTACACGCTACGTCTTCTTTGTGCTCTTTGCGGTATGTATACATCAGAGAACTTGATTTTAAGAAGCTGAAGCAACAATTAAAAAATGAAATGGACGTTTAATTGTTCTATTCATAAAAACAGATACATTACCATAACATATTTTTGATAAGATTCTATGAGATTAACTGCTGTATTAGGCGTATTGATTTTGACGGTTTTAGGTTTTTGGGCTTGCCAATATTCGATTGAGGAGGAAGTAGGAAATATTACTTTTCAAACGAGTCTCAAGTCGATAAATCCACAAGCCACTCCATTTACCTTTATTGCTGAACAAGGCTTTACGCACGAATTTGCTTCTGGAACTGAAATTCAAATTCCAGGTGGTATTTTAATGAAAGAGAATGGCGAATTAGTCAATGGGGAAGTGGATTTGAGTATTCAAGAATTTCAAGATGCCATAGATCTGTTAGTGGGAGGTGTTCCGATGAATTTAAATGAAGGTATGGCAAGGACCGCAGGGGCATTCAAAATTGAAGCGAGTCAAAATGGAGAACAGCTTTTATTAGATCCTACAAAGAATATCGAAGTTCGTTTAGCTTGTTATGAAAAAGAAGAAGGTTACTCATTGTATTTTTTGAATGAAAAAGATGACACCCTTGATAGTTTATTCCAAATCAAACTAGAAATGAATGAAGATCATATCCAATTGGAGCGTTCAATAAAAAGAATGAAACCTTGGATTAAGTTCCCTTTGAGTTCTGATCATTTTGCTTTCAGTTATAAAGGTATTTTAGATGTTATTTACAATAAAGACTTAACCAATGTCAGTCATCAAATGACACAAAAGAAAATGGAGCAATATGGTTTACGTTGGTCTAGTTTGAATGTAGAGTCGGTTATTGAATATAAAGGGAAACAAGAGTTGGCGGCGACCATGGTTTGGCGGAATATTTCGAGAAAACCACTTCCTGATTGGATTAAAGAAGGAAAAGGTTCTTTAGAAAAAATAAAGAAAAATCGATATCGTCTGATTGTTCAAGATAGTTCAGGTACAAAGAATTTTAGTACACAGATCGAACCTGTGATCTCATTGAATGAGTTGTTCTCAGTCGGACCAGGATATTGGAAAAAAAATTATGAATCGAAGATTGAAAAGACTAAACTTGGCGGATTGGAACTCCATGAAATGGCAAGTGCTTTTCGATCATTTCGAGTCAACCGATTTGGCGTTTATAACTGGCTGAAATTTACTGATGAGATCCCCGCAATAGAGTTAAGTGCACAGTTTAAAATGCTCAATACAGATTTCAAAAACACAGACCTTCCAGGAATTTTTTATTTGACATCAGATCGAAAAGGGTTGAGGCATTACCCGATTTCAAGCAGACAAATTATTCAGTTTTTTGACGACCCTAATGATCGTATTTTTTCTTTTACACCTGATCGGGAAGTTTTACTATTTCCAACAGACCGTATGAGTGCTATTGATTTCGATCAATTTAAAAAAATGAATCAGCCTTCCTTTATCTTTAAATTAGAAAAGCAAAAGCAAGTCCCAGCAAGTATGGAAGAACTTAGAAAGGTTCTGAAAGTGGAACCTTAGGATTATATTTAGACATTGAATCGTAAAATCAAAATTGATTTAAGAACAAGGATTACCGATTTCAGATCTAATGAGGATTAGCGACCAAGGTCTCAATCATCTGGTTTCACATGCGACCAGTATTCTCCTTTTTCAATTCGTCTAACCAAAGATTCACTTACATTGAATTTACGGGCGATGATTTTACGTTTGTTTTGCTTATTAGCCAACATCTTCTTCATCATTTTTACCTTTGTCTCTGTTAGCTTATAGCTTTTCATTCTTTTTTCTCGGCCTTTTTTATAGACCGGAGAATTTTTAACATGAGCCTTCCATTCCGCTTCGGTGACCCATTTAAGGTTGTTCCATTTGTTGTTGTCTTTTTCAAAGTCAGTATGAATCACACAATCCTGATCTTCAGTTTCTTTTTTCACAAAATATTCTGCAACAAACTTATGTATATAAACATACCCTGTAGAGTTGTCCTTTAATTTGACATTCAGAATACGCAATCCTCGATTGACAATAGCTCCTTTTAGAAAGCTTTCTTTGCCAGACAATTTATTGACACTCTTGATGCGGCCATAATTAGAAATTGCATACTCGCATGATTTTGTCTCACTTTGGAAAATCACTGGAGCCCATTGTTCATTCCAATGTGATTTTACTTTTAAGTCCTCACTCATAACATTTCACTTTTTAAGGATATGCCTTTTTTGGGGTTTAAGGATATATCATTTGGTCTAGATAAATAATTTAAAATTAAACCTATAAACTATCATCCCATACATAAAGGTATAAGGACAAATCCATTAAGGTTTGAGTTCTAATTATCCGAAATTTTAAATGCTTGCGTTAAATGTTTAAGCCTTTTCTCTCTTCTAACTGATGGTGATTTCTCCTGCCAAATAGGTTTTTGCATGACCGCTTATCGCAGTAAATTCACCTAGATTAGTACAATGGAAAACACCTCGGCGTTGAGAAAGTTGTATCGATGTAAGATCTTTTTTGTTCAATATTTTTGACCAATAAGGTGTCATCGTTGTATGTGCAGATCCTGTTGCAGGATCTTCGTCAACACCTGACTGTGGGTAAAAACATCTAGAAACAAAATCTACATCTTTGCCTTTTGCTGTAATAATTACTCCTCTCACTGTATCGAGACTAGCCAATAATTTAAAGTCTGGGTTTAAATTCTCAATAATTCGTTGAGACTCTACAATTACCATATAATCATCTCTTCCCAAGTAGGTTTCTAATGATTCAATACTAAATGCTTTTAGAATTTCAACTGGAGTGGTTACTTGTTTGATGTTATCAGTAGGAAAGATCATAGTATATTTATCTTCCGCTCTTGATACTTTTAATAAGCCACTTTTAGATTGAAATTCTATAGTTTCTTTACCGAAATTATAATGTTGGAAAAGAACATGAGCGGCAGCTAAAGTAGCATGTCCGCATAAGTCCACTTCCACGGTTGGCGTAAACCAACGAATTTTATAACCAATATCGCTAGGCACATAAAATGCAGTTTCAGATAGATTGTTTTCCAGAGCTATGCTTTGCATAAGTTCATCTGGTAGCCAATGCTCTAAAGGAACTACAGCAGCGGGATTACCACTGAACTGGTCTTCTGAAAAGGCATCAATCTGAAACAGTTTTAACTTCATAAAATATGCTATATGGCAATATCTTGCGTTCCGATAAAATGTTTTGTGTTAATTTTTAGGTTTACTTACGGAGGTTTGACTGAATGTATAATTTGTGAGGATGATAAATTATATCAAAATGATAATTATACGATTCAATCAAAGTTATGGTTTTACATTGCAATATTCAAATGGCTATAAACTTAAGTCAAGCGCTTAACTTAAGTTTATAGAAAATAATATATGTTTAACCTTGAGAATTATATACTTGTAAGCTTAAATTTTCGAATGTTAATTATTTAAAAACTAACATAAATTTATTTTTGCGACCATTTTCAATCAGCATATATTTATCAAACAGAAGAAAGCCTGTGTTTACGGTCATGTCAAAGTTGTCGACTTTATCTTTGTT
>CAKZTD010000009.1 GCA_937921595.1 uncultured Saprospiraceae bacterium | reverse complement strand
AAAAAGACAAAAAAAGCCCCGTCAACTGGCATTGACAGGGACAAAACAAAAAACAAACACTATGAACAAACACTATCTTAAATCGATTTAAGTTATTGGGCTAAATTATATTAAATCTATTTTTTAAGATATCCCAAATTTTTCAACACATTTCCCTTACAGTCAATTGTTTATGAAAATTTCAGAATATCAAACAGATTAAACATAATTCTTTACGTCTTCTTAAAATCGATCTATTTTTTCGGCTGGTTTTAAAAGCCCCCAGACAAAGAAGCCTGGGGATCAATTGAAACATATAAAAAACACTCTACCCTTACATTCAATCGTCTCAATGACCAGAAACGCGAAAACGCAATATCTGTTAAGTCAGAGACTACCGAGGGATGGGAGAATTTTAGATAATTAAACTTGATGTGGGGGAATTAGTATAAAGCGGATCGGGTGTAGTTTTTTGTAGAGGAGAAAAAAGTCCCCCCGAGTTCATCGGGGGGATAAAACAAAAAACAAAAACTATGAACAAACACTCACCCTAAATATCTTATGTTATTTTTTTTACTTTATTACTAACTAGAAGTGAAACGATTATGACTTTCAAAGGTTACGATTTATGTATTTTAAATGAATCATTATGAATCATTTCACGCTTAGGTAAAGGCAAACACTGCGCCATAAAATCAGGAAAATTTAGAGAGAATAAATGATCTGTGACATCATCAAAAAAAACATAATTTTAATATGATGTAAATAAAAAATGCAAAAAAAGCATTCAATCGCTTTTTTTGCATCATCGGATGATTGTTTGAAAACTTAAACAATCTTTGAAAACCCAAGATTAACAAGGGTTTATAGGATTAGTGATAATATTTCTGTCTTGTATTTTATTAAATTGTAATTTTAATTTCTGTGACAGCAAAACCCGAAACACATTAGACAAAATTTTATTCAAAAAAATAAATTCTTGAATAAATTTAGAAAACCTGGATCTTTTCTACCAATTGTTGACCTTCACTATTGATGTGAATAAAATAAGTTCCTCTTGGAAGTACACTTAAATCTAATTTATTTATTTCCGAAAGATTTGAAATTGCTTTAGAAACAAGAGGCATTCCTAAAGTATTGACTACTGTCAGACTTTTTAGATCAAACTGTTCTCCTTTTATTTCTACATTAAAAATACCATTGCTAGGATTAGGATAGATTTCAAGCTTAGAATCCAGATAATAATTTTCGTTTGTATTCGTAGCTATTTCGTAGTAGAGCGTTTCAAAAGATTCTACATTCAAGTTTCCATCTAAAAAAACAGCTAGTGCAAATTCTATATAAATAAGATTGTCATTTGCATCATAAGTATTCATTTCAAGAGAGAGATCATCCCATTCCATTCCATCCCAAAGTTGCACCGAGTGACTAAGTTCATTACCATTCGCTTCAAAGCCATGTAAATGTTGGCGTTCAAAAACCCAAATGGTATCGTTCCAATTTTCAAAAACCCTTTTACTCAAAAAATTATTTTGATCATATTCGAGTATGCTTCGTCGATTATTTTCCAAAGCGCTATCAACATAAATAAAAACCAATGCTTCTTCTAGATCATCATTGGTATTATAAGTATTATTAAATTGGAAATCATTTCCCCATTCTACTCCATTCCAAGACGTTGCTTGTCCGATAATGTAGTTTTGATTCACATCATACTCGTATGTATTTTTATTCATGTTTTCCCAAATGGCACCCTCCCATGATTGACTTATAAATTGAGTTCGAAGATGGTCTCCATTAAATTCGTATTCAATACGTCTATGATTTTGCCAGGAAGGATTACACCATTTTTCAGCAATAGCCAAAACATTATTATTGGCAGCATCGTATTGATAGCTCCATCTATAAAAATTTTGCCATTCATCATCTACCCAATTTTGTGTTTCATAAGTTAGAAGATTATTATTTCCATCATAGGTTCTGATCCTTCGTTCATCATTTACCCAATTTTCATCAACTACAAATTCTTCTTGCTCTAAAGTAAGGTTTCCATTTATATCGTATTCAAATCGTTCTCTCTCTACTACATTCCAAGAAGCTTCTGTTTCATCAAAGTTTCTACGCAATATTTCAATTTTTAAATCATCATCATTATAAAAATGTTGCGTGGAATCTAAGAGAGAAACTTGACCAAATTGAAAATTATCTCTCCTTGTTGCAATCAGTAAATCTCCTTCGTCCCGGAATTTTGCATTATTGCTTTTTCCTTGAGCTAATATTTGTTTCAGTATATCAGCAGGAATAGTTTCTTCTAATATCTCTCTTTCAATTTCGGGTAACTGACTAAATAGATTTTGACTAATAAACAGAAGTGTTAAACAGTAAATGATTTGTTTCATGGCTTTTATTTTTTTAAAAATATTGACAAAATCATTGTATTTGCTTTGATTCAATACTTGCTTTTTTCTATCAGATTTTTAATTGTAATTATTTTGATCTTCTTATTGAATTGAAATTTGAATCGCTTTTGTAGGTTCCTGACTTCCAGTTTTGAACCGTAAAAAGTAATTGCCTTTTGAAAAACCATTCAGATTTAGCATTTGATTATTTTCTTCCGAAGCTTCCTGAGAAAGGAGGAGTTGTCCTAATGTATTATAAACTTCAATTTTGGTATCCTTTAGATTCACCTCTTTTAATTCTAAGGTGAAAAGTCCGTTACTCGGATTCGGAAAAACATTAACCTTTGTCTCTGCTAAATATCCTTCTTCAAGTCCAGTAACAACTCGATAGTAATAATAAGTCCGAGTATCGAGCCCCCATTCCATTCCAACCCATTTGTTCCCAAAGTAAAATGAAAGATTATCATCTTCGTTATACTCATAAAAACCTTCTGTATCATTTTCCCAAACTCCATTTATAAATCGTTGAACTAACCCTCGCGCTCTTTGATTTTCAATATTGTATTCAAAAGAGTCCCTAACAAAAGGCAACCATTCTTCATCAATCCATGATTGTCTTTCATACAAAGTCCAATTATTATTTGAATCATAATTAGCCAGACTTTTACTTTGATTTACCCATTCATTATTGATCCATCGCTGAAATAAATCAACAATACGGTTTCCGTTAGCATCAAAATCCCGTAAATACTGAACGTCATTCCCCCAATCCGTTCCATTCCAATTTTGGAAAATCCATTCTATGTTATTATTATCAATATCATATTCTGAGACTCTACGTTTTATAGGAACCCAATCATTGAGTTCCCAACTTTTAAAAAGGTAAATTGATCTATTTTCATTAGCATTATAAAATACAGAATCCAGAGAATTATTTATCCAATCTGTTCCATCGAAATCCTGCCGAAACCGACTGACAAGGTTATCATTTGAATTATAATCCAATTGAATTCTAAATTCATTGACCCAACCTTCTAGACTATCTAAGTTTTGACGATATTCTAAAATCCGGTTATTATTATCATCGTATTCAAAAACATCTTGATTAAATCTAATCCACTCTTCATCAATCCAATTTTCAAATGCTATTAAAGTATAGTTGTCCTCCTCATCGTAACCAATAACTATCTTATACCAATTGACCCAATCTACACCATTGTATAATTTTCCAATTCGTTCTATTTCTAAGTTATTATCATTATAATAAAACTCGACAGAATCGACATGTTCCCAATCGTTAATATAGTTATCTGTGCGAGTAGCGATTAGTAAATCATCATCATCTCGAAATTGAGCACGCTCTTCTTGTGCAGTGTGCTGGTCTTTGAATTCCTCTAAAAACTCATTATACTTTTGAAGTAATTCGGGAGGCAATTCGGATAATTGTGCAATACTTTGGAAAGAAAAAAATAATAGGCAAAGGCCTAACCAAAGGCTTCGTTTTGATTGTTTCATACTCAAGTTATTCAAAAAGATAAACAACAAATTAGCTTTATCTGATTTAGATTTTATTACAATAAACATTTGCTAGAGCATGTTGATAATTTATACTTCGGACTACAAAAATAAACTCCCAACATCCTTTAAATCGTACAAAGGAACAACTTCTCGCTTAAAACTGCAAAGACATATTTTCGAATCTGTAGGATACATATAATTAAAATCAAACGTATAACACATTGATTACAATAATTTTATGTGCTTTTTAATTATAAAAATTGTTCGAAAACAGAAAATCTCCCAAAGGGAAGAATTATAAAAAATCACTTCCCTTTTTGAGTCAAACAAATTAGATCGCTTTATAATTTGTGGTTTTAAAATAATCCTATCATAAAATAACAAGATCTACGGACTTCAAAGAGTCGTATATATTTTTACTTATTGAGCTATAGGTATACTCAACTGGTTCCTTTTATTTATTCGTTGCAACTTGAATCAATTATCCATATCTAATAAAAAAAAGATAATGATGTTCCAGAATTCAGGGCAGAATTTCAGGAAAAAAATCCTAAAATATATCTAGGATTTGGAATGCGGTTTTAATTTTATCCTTTGATCAAGAATGAATCAACTCATTCTTAATCCTTTAAAAACAAAAAGAGCTTCCGATAAAACCGAAAGCTCTTTTTATATAAAACAATATCTTCATTCAAAGAATTATTCTGCTAATTCCACATCACCAACTTCTTCTTTCTTTTTCATAAAAATATTCTGGAAAGCAAAATTAAATCGATAAGCCAACCAGTACATTACCGGTACAACGATCAAAGTCAGGAAGGTAGAAAACGCCAATCCATAAATTACAGTCCATGCCATCGTTCCCCAGAATGCCGCATTATCTCCTCCTAAGAAAAACTCAGGATCAAGTCTTGCAATAAAAGTGAAGAAATTAAAATTGAATCCTATCGCCAAAGGAATCAATCCAAGCACTGTCGTAATCGCTGTCAATAATACGGGACGGAGACGAGTTGATCCTCCTAGGATGATCGCATCTTTTACTTCTGCTTTCGTTAAATCATATACGCTTTTGACACCCAGTTCATCTTGTCTCCGCTTCAGAAGTAGATTAATATAATCCACTAATACGATCGCATTATTTACCACAATCCCTGCTAGCGAAATAATTCCTACTCCCGTCATTACAATGATGATATCCATATTAGTAAAAACGTACCCAAGGAAAACTCCTATCGTACTAAAGACAATCGAAAGCACAATAATAAACGGAGAGACAATCGAATTAAACTGCGCTACCAAAATCAAAAAGATAGCAAATAAGGCGACCAAAAATGCTGAAGATAAAAAGTCCATTTGCTCTGCCATCTCCTCTTGCTGTCCAGTAAATTCATAACTATAATCTGCAGGCATATCATAATCAGCCAAAAGTGATTTCAATTCTTCAACAACTTCGTTGGCATTATATCCATCCACTACATTGGAATAAAGTGTAATCACTCGTTCTTGATCTTTTCGATTAATGGAGTTGAACGAAGAACCATAAGTAATGTCTGCTACGGTCGAAACCGGCACCTGAGCAATTCGTCCATTCGCAGGACTTCGGAAAGTAATTTTTTGATTTAAAACATCTCCAGTACTATAACGATATTGCTCATCTAATCTCAAAGTAATCGGATACTCCTCCTCCCCTTCTTTGTATTTCGAAATCTCTTTTCCAAAAACTGAAGTACGAATCGCATCTGCAATTGCATAGGTTGAAATCTGATACGTTCTCGCTGCTTCTCGATCAATTGAAACAATCATTTCTGGTTTTCCAATCTGAACATCTGCTTTGAGTTCTTCTATTCCAGGAATATTTTTACTTTCAATAAAAGTGATGATCTCATCAGAAAGAATGGCTAAATCATCCACCTTATCTCCTTTGATTTCGATATTGATATCTTTCCCTTGCGGCGGCCCTTCTGCATTCTGATCTACCACAACTTGCACACCAGGATAGCCTTGTACCGCTTCTCTAATTGTCTCCATCGCTTTTGCACTTGACAAAGTTCCACGCTCCCGAGAAGGAACAAATGACACTGTCAAACGTGCCTGATTAGGCGATGCACCGAAAGCTGGTCCAGCATTTGGATCTGCTGTATTCTCTCCAATTTGCGAAAGTACTGCTTCTACGATTTCGGAATAAGGCTCTAGAGATGCTTCGACCTTTTTCTCCATGTCTTTTAAAATCTTATCCGTTGCTTCAATGTCTTTTCCAAGAGGCAATTCTACAAAAGCATTTACATAAATCGGATCTGCTTTTGGAAACAACTCTACCTTTGGCATATTAGCACCTAGCAAACCTAAGGCTGCAATCAACAATACAAACGAACCAATAAAAACAACGACTGGCACATATTTATGTAAAGCACCTTTGATAAATTTATTATAAGCGTTTTCTAATATTGGAAGGATTTTATTTTGAAAAAAGAAAGACGCATCTCTTAGAATAAAGAAATTAACTAGCGATAATATTAGAGCGATAGTCATCATATTTCGTAACCACATGGTTTCTGAAAAATGTCCTGCAACCGCAATCAACAGCATTACTAATGCTCCAATTAATACATTCCTTCGTTTACGTTTTCTTACTGCCGGGTCATCTGACTTTTCATCAACCCTCATAAACTTAGAAGTAAATACCGGGTTGATCACCAGCGCTACAAAAAGCGAACAAGACAACACTACGATCAAGGTGATTGGCAGGTATTTCATAAAGCTCCCCATGATCCCCGGCCAAAACGCCAATGGCAAAAAGGCGGCAAGTGTTGTCGCAGTAGAAGCAATAATAGGAAGGGCGACCTCCCCAGCTCCATAACGTGCTGCATCAACTCCTGAGTAACCATTTTGCATATAACGATAGACGTTTTCCACAACTACTATGGCGTTATCCACCAAAAGTCCTAAGGCGAGAATCAGTGAAAACAATACCACCATATTCATGGAGTAACCTAACATTTTTAAAACAAGAATACCCATTAGCATGGAAAGCGGAATTGCAATTCCAACGAACATCGCATTTCTAAGTCCTAAGAAGAAAAGCAAAATAACAACTACCAATATTACTCCAGAGATGATACTGTTCTCCAGATTTTCCACCATGTCATTCGTCTGAATACTGATGTCATTAAAAATGGAAACTTCTAATTTATCAGGAAACACATTGTCTTCTGCGGCTTTGATTTCTTCTTTTATTTTTTGAGCAGCGATCAAAAGATTTTCACCGCTTTCTTTGATCACGTCCAAAGAGATTACTGGTAATTGATCAGACCGAGCAATACTCGTTTTCTCTTTTTCACCAAAATAAACTTTAGCAATATCTCGAAGATAGATCGGAGCATTATTTTCATTTTTAATGATCATGCCTTCCAACTCCTTCACTGATTCAAATTCTCCGATGATCCGTATTGTTCTTCTAAAATCATTACTCAAAATTTCTCCACCAGACATGGTAATATTTTCAGAACGTACTGCATTTTCAATATCCGTAAAACTGACCTGCACCGCTTCCATGCTTGGCAAGTCCACATCAATTTTTACTTCACGTTCTAAAGCACCTTTTAGATTGACAGCAGAGATTTCTTTGATGTCTTCGATTTTATCCTGAAGGTATTCTCCATAATTACGAAGCTCATCATTTGAAAAATTTCCAAAAAGATTAACGGTCATAATTGGAATCTCAGAAAAATTAATTTCTAAAACTTCCGGATCCATTGTCATGTCATTTGGCAATTCGGGTTTTGCCTTATCTACTGCATCTTTCGTTTTTCGAGCAGCATCATCCATTTCAATATCTGCGTCAAACTCAACCGTGATAATCGAGTAATCCTGCATTGAATTGGAAGTAATTTTTTTAACCTCAGAAATTCCACCCAATTCTTTTTCCAAAGGTCGGGTGATTAGGTTTTCAATATCCTCAGCAGAGTTACCAAAATAAGGAGTATTGACAAAAATCTGTGGCCAGGAAATTTCAGGATAAGCTTCTTTCGGCATCGCCTGATATCCCGAGACTCCAAATAATAATATCATAAAAGTCAACAGAAAAATACTGGTTCGATTGTCCACAGCAAATGAGGTCAAACCAAATTCCCGAAGCCCTTCTTTCATTTTATCGATTCGTTTGTTAGCCATTGTTTTCTTCTGTTGTTGTTGATTGAATTTGAATTAACTCATTATTAGCCAAGCCTCTTGCTCCGTCTACGATCAAAACTTCTCCACCTTTCAAACCTTTGGTGATTATGATTTCGCCGTCATAGCTTTCTCCTGTTTCTACGATTACTTTCTTAGCAACAGCTCCATCTGCATTTTTATCTTGAATAAAAACATAAAAGCTTCCTCCAACTTCCTGCTGCACCAATTCTAAAGGAACCACTACCGCATCTTTTGCAGAAAAATCTTTTATCAACATACTTGCTAACAAATTAGGTTTTAAAAGACCGTCTCTGTTTGGAATATTTACTTCGACTTTAAAAGTTCGATTAGAAGGATTAATAGAAGAACCGATCAAGGATACTTTTGCTTTCATTTCTCGATCCAAAGCCGGGAACTTTATATCTACTATTTCTCCTCGCTTAATCGCTTTGAGATATTTTTCAGGAACATCTGCGACAACTTTTACAACACCAGTATTTAAAATCTGAACAATAGGTGTCCCCGGTCCAGCCATCTCTCCTGTTTTTGAAAAGACCATATCAACCACCCCTGTACTTGGCGCATAGACATTGGCTTTCGTCAATTGGTAATTTACTGATTCCAAAGATTTTTCTAAACGCTCTTTATTGTTTTTAGCTTGTAAATATTGGATCTCAGAACCAATATTTTGATCCCATAATCGTTTCTGTCGATCATAAACATCCGCAGCTAACTCTAGCGCTTTGTTTACTTCATCAACTTGCTTATTCACAGCTTCCATATCGACGCTCGCGATCAGCTGACCTTTCCGGACATAAGATCCTTCCTTGACGGAAACATTGAGTAAACGGCCGCCAGTTTCACTACTCGCCATGACCACATCATCTGACTGGACATTGGATTGAATATCAATAAATCGCTCGAAATTTTTACGACTAACATCTTGAGTAGTCACTAAGGTTCTTGGTTTCTCTTTTTCACTTTCCGGATTTAAGGAATCAATGGTATTTTCCAATTTCCCGATAACTTTGGTAAGACTCCGAAGTTCTTTTTGCTTTTCTTTAAGTAAAGTTTCTTGTTGTTTTAAAAATTCTTCTGGAGTTAATTTCTCTGGTTGGCAAGCTAAGACCAACACAGTAATTAATAATAATGGAAATAAATATTTCATTGGTGTAATTTTGAATTTTCTTTTTGTTTATTTTTTTAACTGTCGCAAGTTTAAGCGCAGCTGTAACTTGCGTTTAGTTTATATCCGCAAGTTTTAAACTTGCTATCTAAGAGCATTTATTCTCCTAGCGCTTTATCCAAAGCCCGCTTAGCAACTAGCAAATCATATCGTGCTTGAATATAATTCTGTTGAGCATCATAAAGCGCTTGTTCCGCCTGAGAAATTTCCAAGCTTGAACCTACTCCTTCTTTATACTTAATTCTGGTCGTTTCAAAAATTCGATTAGCCAGGTTCATGTTTTTATTACGCGTTTCTAATCTTTCAATGGCATTTCGATAACTTGTTCTAGCATTAGACACTTCCAAATTGATCGCTCGTTCTAGTTGTGTCTTTTGCATCATTGCTTCTTCGAGATCTAACTTTGCACGATTGATCTTCGCTCGTTTTTCAAAACCATCAAAAATCGGAACATTCAATTGAAGACCAACTACAGCAGAAGGTACCCATACTGGATTGTCGAAAAGGTTATTTCCCTGAGCAGATTGTTGGTAAGATCCAAAAGCCGCAAGACTTGGGAGGTAACCTGATTTATTAAGGTCTACATTTAATTGATTGAGATTAATTCCGAGTTCTAATACTCTGATCTCTGGACGTTTTTCATAATTCACGGTAGCAGTCAATTGCTCTTCAGAGGCTGGTACAAATAATTTTTCAATATCATCAACTGCTGTGATCACTTCCTGTATCGGATACCCCATTTGGAATTTTAAAACATTATAAACCAGTTCTTTTTGACGTTCTATATTTTCAATTTCTGCTTGAAGATTAGCATGAGACAATTCCAATCGATCGACATCTAATTGTTCTACAAAACCTTCTTTATATAAGGCCTTGGTTTCTGTGAGTAACTGATCTAAATTAGTAATATTTTTCAATAAGGTCTTTATGCTCTCTTCGAGAATCAATGCGGGAAGGTAAGCTTCGACAATACTGTTTTTAACTTCGTATTCTACTCGTTCGCGATCTCGCTGGACATAATTTCGATAAGCTTTTGCAGCTTTCAAACCAGTAAGATAACTCGCATCAAATAATAAAGCCGAAGCGGTAATGTCAGCAGTTAAATTATTTTTCAATCCAAATTCCAATTTTTGAAAAGTTCCTTCAGGAACACTTGGGTCGAAATTACTAATGTCAACAACCGAAGCTGGGACTTTTAGGAAATATTGGTAATCTACTCCGGCATTTACCTGAGGAATACCAATTGCTCGTCTTTCCACAATCTGCTCTTCAGCATCAGCGATACTAATTTGTGCAATGCGCATATCGATGCTGTGCTCGAGTGCGTATTTGATGGCATCATCGAGCGTCATTTCGACAGGCTCTTGTGCGCTGAGTGAAAAACCGAATAAAGTGAGAAATAGAATTAGATGGCGTTTCATTTTTTTTATTGAGTATGTTTAGTGTAAAGTATTTATTATTTCTTAGAACAGTTTCACTCCTTCATATGTTTGCTCAAAAGCTTTAAACCTTTTGTCGAAGCGATGCCATGAAGGTGGTAACTGATATATTGTTTAAACAAAGTATCCTTTTTATAATTCCTTAAAGGAAAAATATCTTCATCCGTAATGATCGAAGTTTTTCCAACATAAAGCTTGGCTACGATATCCGGATTCACATCTTCCCGATATACGCCTTGATCTATACCTCTTTCAATGTTGTCTTTAATGACACCATAAACATGGGTTCGATTATAAGCATCCATAATCTCCCAACATTTCCGATAATACTTTTGTAAATCATAGGTCAAGCCGGCAGGCATTTCTCTTAATACCTGAGTGATATGTCTCGCAAGGATTACGATTTCGTGAATGGCATCATCTGCTGTTTCACGAATCTGAGCAATCATGTTTTTCTCATCATCGATATGCGTTTGCATGGTCTGCTCAATGAGATCCGCTTTATTTTCAACATGCTGATATAAGGTCTTTTTAGAAATACCCAATTCTCTGGATATATCATCCATCGTCACACTCTTGATTCCATACCTCAGAAACATGCCTGCTGCACCCTGTAGAATACTAGTTTTTGAATCCATCTATTAGTCTTGCTGTTTTTTTTGCAAATATACTTGAAAAACGTTGGAAACTTTCAATTGTTTTAAAGTTTCCTGTGTTTTTTTTGAAAAATATTTTCACTATAGACCAATTGAAGATAAGGAGCCCATAAACAATAAGACGCCGACTTATAAGGGCGGATAAATGTAACTTATTTATCTAAAAATAAAAATTGATTTTAGATGAGTGGAATGGAAATGCGGATGAATTGTTGAAAACCTGTATTGGAATGGAATTCTAGACAAAGGAATAGAGGAATAGAGGAATAGAGGAATAGAGGAATAAGTTAGCAAAAAGCATGGAGCCCTTTGCTAACTTATTAGCTTGTTAATTTTACTCTTCTTCTTTTTCAAAAGTAAATGCCACCAAATCCTCCAGCATTTCTTCTAGATTTGGTTTTGGAATCAAGCCTTTAATTTTTTCTATCATCTGCTTGTTCTTTACAAAAACCAAAGTCGGCATACTCTTCACTTTGAAAAATGCAGTCAAATTAGGATTTTGATCTACATTCACTTTTCCTATGATTGCTCGATCTTTAAACTCTTCCGAAAGCTCATCGATGATCGGCCCTAAAGCTTGACAAGGCCCACACCAATCCGCATAAAAATCAAGTAGAATACCTTTATCTGTTTCTATAATATCATTGAAATTAGCATCATTAATTTGAAGGGCTTTTGGTTTATCTTTCTTTTTCCAGAACATGGGTTTTATTTTTTGAATGAATTAAACTCTTGTATGCTTTTGAAATAAGCGAATGAGTGAATTTACAAATGAGTAAATAGCCTCCTAAATGCAAAAGCAAATATATTCTTATTTATAACGGCTTGCAGGAGGAAAAGTTGGAATGTCTGGGCTGAGACTTTTGGAAATACTCCTAAGCTGTTTTTACTATTTTTTTGAAAAAATAAAATTCAATCAATATTTCGTTCCAAAAACCGCTCATAATCCTCCGGCGTATCCAAATCAATCGCTCCTTCGGGAAACGACATCACAGCTAGTTGATTTTCTTTGTCCAGTTTTTTAATCAAATGCCTCGCTCCAAAATCTCCTTGTTCGGCACTAAACTGAGCCAAGGTTTCAAAATCAAAAATAGCAGGAACACCTTTAATATCATTATACTCAGAAGCAATAGCATGTTGAGTCGATTCTTGAAAAACTAGAAATAGCTTTTTTAAATAATCTGAAGTAATCAAGGGTTGATCACAGAGTAAAATCATAACGGATTTTGGAGGATCTGTTTTTTTCCGAAAGCTTTCGATAGCGATTCGAAGAGAAGAAGCCATTCCTTTTTTCCAATCTGGATTTTGAGCAATTTCAACATTCAGACCAGAAATTTCGGATTTTATTTTTTCCAAAGCATTCCCTAAAACAACCAAGCATGGATCAGCTCCGGCAGTCAAAGCTGTGCTTATCGTTTTTCGAATTAGAGTCTGTCCATTGATATCTAATAGTTGTTTTGGTTGCCCCATTCTCGTGGAGCCTCCGGCAGCTAAAATGATTAGGCCGAAATTAAGCATAAGTCATCGGCTTAGGTTTAAAAGTTTCTGAATCAGCCATATCTAAATAAGGTCTCCAATTCGCTGGACAACTATCCATACTTAGCAAAGCTCCTTTTTTCATGTAAGGAAAAATTTGATCGTAACGTAAAGTATCTTTCATATCTACTCTTCGGTAAATGTGACTACGATTGACTTCATCGGCACTTTTCAATCCAGCCGCAGCTAATAATTCAACAAAACTTAAAACCGTTTCATGATGGTAGTTTGCTACTCGAACTTTTTTATCATCGACTTTTAACCCACTGACCAATTCTTTGTCTTGTGTCGCCACTCCCGTTGGGCAAGTATTCTTATTGCATTCCAAAGCTTGAATACATCCTACCGCCAACATCATTGCTCTAGCACTATAACAAGCATCTGCTCCTAAGGCCATCGCTTTAAAAATATCAAAACCTGTCATAATTTTTCCAGAAGCAAAAAGCTTGATGTCCTTTTTTAAATCAAAACCAATTAGCGCATCATAAGCAAATGCTAAGCCTTCTTTAAAAGGCATCCCGACAGAATTACTAAATTCCAAAGGTGCTGCTCCGGTGCCTCCTTCTCCCCCATCAATGGCAATAAAATCAGGACGAATCCCCGTTTCCAACATCGCTTTACAGATTGCTAAAAACTCACTACGATTTCCAATACATAATTTAAATCCTACTGGTTTGCCACCGGATAGGTTTTGCATTTTTTCGATCAATTGCAACAATCCTTTTGGTGTTGAAAAGGCTTTATGAAAAGGTGGAGAATTTACATCAGTTCCTGGTTCCACACCTCTAATCTTTCCAATCTCCTCGGTATTTTTCTTTGCTGGTAAAATTCCACCGTGACCAGGTTTTGCACCTTGCGACAGTTTGAGTTCAATCATTTTGACATTATCAGGAGCTGTTATTTTTTTATATAAATCCGGGTCAAAATTCCCATCCTTAGCTCGACAACCAAAGTAGCCTGTACCAATCTGATATATCAAATCTCCTCCGAGTTCACTATGATAAGGACTGATTCCACCTTCCCCTGTATTGTGTCCAAATCCTCCGATTTTTGCACCACCATTCAAAGCCATAATCGCAGCACTACTCAAAGAACCAAAACTCATTGCTGAGACATTGAAAATACTCGCATCATAAGGTTGCTTACAATTGGGACTTCCTACTTTTGCCTTTGGGTGTTGTTCCAAATCATGGGCATCCAATGCTCCGATGGAATGATTCATCCACTCGTAACCTTGTTCGTAAACATCCAATTGCGTCCCAAATGGAGTCGTCGATAATTCTAGCTTCGCTCGTTGATAAACAATGTTTCTAAAAATCCGACTTAGCGGTCTTCCATTCGTATCTGACTCAATAAAATATTGGTATAACTTCGGACGCAAAAATTCCATCACATATCGACCTCTTCCAAGAATCGGAAAATTTCGCATAATCGCATGCTTAGATTGAAACATGTCATAGAACCCAATCAAAAGAATTGGTCCTAAAACGATCATAGCCCACCACATCGGCTGCCATAGAAAATAACCTACGCCACAGACGATGAGTAAAGAGACGATAGCAAATACTACAAATTCGTTACGCATAATGGATTGTGTTTGAATTAAGAGAGAAGCTATTCGGTCTTCGGATTTCGTGCTCTCTGAATGCCGAACATTGAATACCGCTTCTCATATCTGATTTAGACTAATACTTTCTTATCTTTTTTGAAATAGGGATTTACAAGTTGTTTGCCGTTTGAATTAATTATATAAAGGTTAAAAATACAAAGAAGAAAACAAAAAATATTTTCAAAATGACTCCTTTATCCGACTGAATGCATAAATTGCAAGCCTTAATTGATCTATAAAAACGTTTTTAATATGAAAAAGATTCTTGGGTTTATTTGTATTGCAACATTTGTATTTGCCTGTGGTGGCGGTGGCCCTCAATTATCAGCTGATGAACTAGCAAAAGGAAAAGATACTTTCGGAAAACTATGCGTTGCTTGTCATGGTTCTACTGGAAACATGGCTTTGAATGGTGCTAAGAAATTTGGAGAGTCTACTCTTTCTCTTGAGGAAAGAATCCAAGTGATTACCAATGGGCGAAACATGATGACGCCATATAAAGGTATCCTTTCACCGGAAGAAATTAAAGCCGTAGCTGGTTATACCATAGAGTTGACCAATCTTGCTAAAAAATAATGCCAGCTAAAACCTACAAAGCTCTCGGCCTGATGTCGGGTAGTTCCCTCGATGGATTAGATCTCGCTTTTTGTGAATTTTCTATCGATGGAACTTCTTTCGATTGGAAATTATTAATTGGTGAGACCATGCCTTTTTCTGAAATGTGGCAAGCAAGGTTAGCTCATCTTCCTATGCAAAATGCTGAGGTTTATGCAAAGTCTCATATTTATCTTGGGTATTATTTTGGTGAGCTTTGTAATGCTTTTTTAAAAAAACATAACATTCAACCGGATTTTATTGCATCTCACGGGCATACCATTTTCCATGATCCGGAACATCGATATTCTGCACAGATCGGAGACGGCGCTGCTATTGCTGCCACTACAGGAATTCAAACCATCGATAATTTCAGGACTCAGGATATTGCATTGAATGGTGAAGGTGCTCCGATTGCACCGATCGCTGATCGCTACCTCATTCCCGGATATGATTTTTATTTAAATATCGGAGGCATTGTCAACATCAGTTGTAAGGCCAATGATCAGTTTATTGCTTTTGATATTTCGGGTGCCAATCAGGTTTTGAATCGATTAGCAAATGAAATGGGATTACCTTATGATAATGGTGGACAGCTTGCTGCTTCTGGAAAATTGTTACCTGATCTTTTCGAAGCTTCAAATACTTTGGATTATTTAAACAACCCTTATCCAAAATCACTTAGCAATCAATGGGTTCAAAAATCTCTGGTTCCTTTGTTTTTAGAACATGAAGGAAGTATTCCTGATAAACTTTGCACGATGGTGCATCATACTGCCTATCAAATTCAACAATCCATTCTTCAGATTGTTAGTAAAGAAAATCTAAGCAAAGATTTATATAAAATGATCGCAACTGGTGGTGGTGCACATAATTCATTTTTAATAAAAACGATTCAAGATTATAGTCAGCAAGTAAAGTTGGAGATCCCGGATCGTAATATCATCGAATTTAAAGAAGCTGCATTGATGGCCTTGATGGGAGTTCTACGATTAGAAGGAATTCCGAATACGATTCATACCGTCACTGGAGCAACAAGAGATACTATCAGTGGCGCTATACACGCGGGATCAATTACTCATTAACTCATTTTTTTATGCCCGAAACAATTTTCATCACAGGTGGTACCGGATTTCTAGGATCATACATTCTCAGATATTTGGTAAAAAACAAGGACTATAAAATCCGTGCCTTAAAGCGGAAGAATAGTTCAATGGCCTTGGTAGAAAGTATCCAGGATCAGATTGAATGGATCGAAGGAGATGTATTGGATCAAGTGTCTTTGGAAGATGCAATGCAAGATGTAGATCAGGTTTTTCATTGTGCAGCGGTCGTCACTTTTGATCCTAAGCAATTTGCACATATGCACCGGGTCAATGCTGAAGGAACGGCAAACATTGTGAACGTAGCCTTAGATTTTGGAATCAAAAAACTGGTGCATATTAGTTCCATCGCAGCACTTGGCCGTTATAAGCTCGTCAATTTTTATGATGAAAACACAAAGTGGGAACGTAGCCAATTCAATTCTCAATATGCGATCAGTAAATACTCTGCTGAACAAGAAGTTTGGCGTGGAATTGCGGAAGGTCTAAATGCGGCAATCGTCAATCCCTCTGTCATTGTAGGAAGTGGAATTTGGGGATCAGGGACGACTACTTTTTTCGAACAAGTTTGGAAAGGTTTAAGGTTTTATCCTTCAGGGACAACCGGATTTGTGGATGTTCGTGATGTTGCAAAATTTACTATCCAGCTAATGGAAAGTGATGTTAGTGCTGAGCGTTTTTTATTGAATAGCGAAAACTGGCCCTACTTTCAGCTCTTTACAGAAATTGCAAAAGCCATCAATAAATCTGCTCCTAGTTTTAAAACCAATTCATTTCTCAATGGCGCAGCTTGGCGAGGAGACTGGTTACTTTCAAAACTGATTGGCAAGAAACGACTTATTACCAAAGAGGTTGCTTTACATGTCGGCAGAAAATATACCTATGGAAACGAAAAGTCAAAATCCCTTTTTGATTTTAAATATACACCTATCCAACAAACACTAGAAGAAACTTGTCGCCAGTTTGTTCAATCTAAAAAAGAGAAACTCGGGGCCCAGGTCTTACCTTTAATCTAGGAGTGAAGAGAGCATAATGAGTTCGTGTACCAATTGCACTAAGACAACCAAACTAAATACCACAAAACAACCGATTACGCAAAGACAATTCTGTCAAGTATAATTTAAACAAATACAAATATCAACTTTGAATCAAATAAGCTTTGTTTATTTGGTTTAATTTATTATTTTCATCTTAGGCAAACAATCCTACTGAGCCGTAAGCCATTACTCCCTCAGTATCCCATCGAAAAAATCTAAGTTAGGAGTCTGTATTCAAATGTTTGTCTTCAAATCGCACACTCTTCAACTTGACATTTATTAACCTTTAAAAAATTGTACTGAATATGAGCTACAACACCAAGAATATCAGGAATGTTGTTTTGCTGGGACATTCAGGCTCAGGAAAAACCTCTTTGGCTGAAACTATGCTTTTCGAATCGAAAGCTATCGGTCGTAGAGGGTCTGTAAATGACAAATCGACAACTTCTGATTTCACGAACATCGAACAGGAAAGGGGCAATTCTATTTTTAGTACCCTATTACATGCAAAGTGGAAAGACTCTAAGATTAACATTATTGATACTCCGGGCTTTGACGATTTTGTTGGAGAAGTAGTTTCTTCTCTCAAAGTATCAGATACAGCTTTAATGGTTTTAAATGCACGAAGTGGCGTCGAAGTAGGAACAGAACTCACCTGGGAATACGTCGAAAAATTTAAAACTCCTGCTTGTTTTGTGGTCAACCATATGGACAATGAAAAAGCAGATTATGAAAGAACACTTGAACAGGCTATCGGGCGTTTTGGAAAAAAAGTCATGCCTATTCAATATCCCATTAACCAAGGTCAAGGTATAGGTTTTAACAAGATCATCGATGCACTACGGATGATCATGTACGTCTTTCCAGATGGAGGCGGACGACCAGTGAAAGAGGCTATTCCTGAATCCGAAATTGGAAAAGCTCAAGAACTTCACAATGCACTAGTTGAAGCTGCTGCAGAGAATGATGAAGGCTTGATGGAAAAATTTTTCGATGAAGGTTCTCTTAGCGAGGATGAACTTGCCAAAGGTTTAAGAATAGCCTTAGCTAATCAAGAAATATTTCCTTTATTTATAGCATCTTCAGAACGCAATATGGGCACGGGTCGTATCATGGGTTTCATTAATGATATTGCTCCTTCTCCATTAGATCGTCCGGATGCATCACTTGAAGATGGTGGCACTTTGGCTTGTAATTCTGCAGGCCCAACGACTGCTTTTATTTTCAAAACGATGTCGGAACCAAGAATAGGAATGGTCTCCTATTTCAAAATTTGTTCTGGTAGCCTGAAAGCTGGTGACGAATTGGTCAATAATTCTAACCGCTCTTCTGAACGCTTTGGGCAACTCTTTACTGCAAATGGTAAAACCCGAGATTCAGTTGATGAGTTAAAAGCTGGCGACATCGGTGTAACGGTGAAACTGAAAAATTCACATACAAATCAAACACTTACTATAAAAGGAAAGGATCATCAAATTGAAAAAATCCATTTTCCAGCGCCTAGAATTCGTACAGCTGTTAGTCCTCCAAGTAAAAATGATATGGAGAAATTAATGAAAGCGTTACATCAAATTCAGGAAGAAGATCCTACTTTAATTATAGAACAATCAAAAGCACTCAAGCAAACCTTACTTCATGGTCAAGGACAATTACATTTAGATATTATCAAATATAGAATCGAAAAAGTTAATAACATTTCGATGGAATTTGAAAAACCGAAGATCGAATATCGGGAAACGATCACCAAAGCTGCCAATGGTTCTTATCGTCACAAAAAACAAAGTGGTGGTTCTGGACAGTTTGCAGAAGTCCATATGCGGATCGAACCTTTTTATGAAGGAATGCCACCGCCAAATGGTTTGACTGTTAGAAAAACAGAAGAAGACACACTGCCTTGGGGTGGAAAACTGGTTTTTTATTGGTGCATTGTCGGTGGATCTATCGATGCTAAATACATCAATGCAATTAAGAAAGGAGTCATGCAAAAAATGGAAGAAGGGCCGCTTACTGGTTCTTATTGCCGGGATATCCGGATTTGTATTTATGATGGTAAAATGCATGCAGTTGATTCCAATGATATGGCATTTATGATTGCATCGGCTCAGGTTTTTAAAACCAACTTTGGTCAGGCTGCTCCTCAACTCATGGAACCTATCTACAATTTAGAAATTCTTTGCTCAGATGATGTCATGGGTGACGTGATGGGTGATCTTCAAACTCGACGAGCAATCATTCAAGGAATGGATGCTGAAGGTCATTATCAAAAAATCAAAGCTAAAGTTCCACTTGCGGAATTATATAAATATTCATCAACCTTGAGATCTATTACACAGGGTCGCGCAAAATTCACTAGGAAATTTGCTGAGTTCAATCCTGTTCCTCATGATATTCAAAAAGGTTTGATCAGTGCTTATCAATCGGATATGCAAGAAGCATAAGGTAAGTAACCAAGAGGTCAGGTTGTTAAGTAGTCAAGTTTTGTTTGGCTACTTGACAACTTGACTCCTTTTCGACATGACTCGTTATTTATCAATCTCAAAGGTCATCAAAACTTTATTATACTCTTCCTGCATCTTCAATACCATTGCATTTTTAGTTAATTCCAAGATATCTGCATTCGCATATTCAGGAACCTTAGGATCTATGATTTGATTTTCTTTTAATTGAAAAATACTTTCCTGCATTTTTCCATCCAAGGCTATATACTTTACTTTTCCATCAAGAGAAAACTCAAATGAAATTGGGCTAACGCTATTTTCAAGAGAAACATATGTTCCATTATAACTTGCTGATTTTAAAATCCATTTTCCAATGATTTGATCTTGAGAATACTGGATATTTTGGGCTTGTATTGCATTTAGAGAAAGGAAAAACACTGCTCCACAGAGCAATATCATAGTAGTATAAATTTTCATGGGTCATTCTTTAAACATTCTAAAATGCCTGAAAACGTTGATTTTTCGGTAATCAGGAAGACTAATCAAGGGGATTAATCTGGGAGGAGATTAAATGCATATAAACATAAACTATACCATCCCGTATATGTTTAACAGTAAGATTAGTCTTTCAAAGACTCAAATCGTTGAAATAAAGAGAATAAAATCGTATTTTTGCACTCGATTTCAAATCATAAATTAAATTTTTTTCAAATGCATAAAGTAGAATCTAATTTGAAGTACAAAGTTAAAGACATCTCCCTGGCTGACTGGGGACGAAAAGAAATGGACTTAGCTGAGGCAGAAATGCCTGGCTTAATGGCTCTTAGAGAGCAATATGGTGAATCAAAACCATTAAAAGGTGCCCGTATTGCTGGTTGTTTACACATGACCATCCAAACGGCTGTCCTTATCGAAACCTTAGTAGAAATGGGTGCAGAAGTTACTTGGTCTTCATGTAACATCTTCTCTACTCAAGACCATGCTGCTGCTGCTATTGCTGCTGCTGGAATTCCTGTATTTGCCTGGAAAGGTTTGACCGAAGAGGAATTTAGCTGGTGTATAGAGCAAACACTTCATTCATTTGAAGGTGGAAAGTCTTTAAATATGATCCTTGATGATGGAGGAGATTTAACAAATATGGTTTTGGATGATTTTCCAGAATTAGTGAAAGAAATCAAAGGATTAAGTGAGGAAACAACAACTGGTGTTCACCGTCTTTATGAAAGAATGGCAAAAGGAACATTAGCACTTCCTGCTATTAACATCAATGATTCCGTTACTAAATCTAAATTTGATAACAAATACGGATGTAAAGAATCTTGTGTAGATGCGATTCGTCGTGCTACAGATACAATGATGGCTGGTAAAGTTGCGGTTGTTGCTGGATATGGTGATGTAGGAAAAGGATCTGCGGCTTCTTTAAAAGGTGCAGGATGTAGAGTAATTGTAACGGAGATCGACCCTATTTGTGCGCTTCAAGCTGCAATGGATGGTTTCGCTGTGAAGAGAATGGAGAATGCTATTCCTCAAGCAAATATTGTAGTTACTGCTACTGGAAATAAAGATATCCTTACAGAAGCTCACTTCCGAGCAATGAAAGACAAAGCAATCGTTTGTAATATCGGACACTTCGATAATGAAATCGACATGACTTGGTTAAATAATACATACGGAAGTACTAAAGTAGAAATCAAACCACAGGTTGATAAATATACTATCGATGGTAGTGATGTAATCGTATTGGCTGAAGGTCGTTTGGTAAACCTTGGTTGTGCTACGGGTCATCCATCATTCGTAATGTCTAACTCATTCACTAATCAGTGTTTGGCTCAGTTAGAGCTTTGGGAAAACCAAGACACAGACAAATACGAGAATAAAGTATACATGCTTCCTAAGCATTTAGATGAGCAAGTTGCTCGTTTGCACTTAGCGAAAATTGGTGTTGAATTGGAAGAACTAAGACCTGATCAAGCAGAGTATATCGGTGTAAAGGTTGAAGGACCTTTCAAACCAGAATACTACAGATACTAGAAATAATTTTGTCTTATAAATAAGACCATTTATATAATTAAGAAGGGTTCAAAGTTTTACAACTTTGAACCCTTCTTCTTTTTATGACCTTCTTTTTATCAGATTACTTTACAACAAGATATTTCTGAATCACTTCCTCATTAGCCTGAATAGTCAACATATATTGTCCTTGCGGAAATTTTTTCATATCAAAAGACTGGAGATAATTTCCGGTTCGTTGATTTTTATAATCACTCTTTGCTATTATCTTTTCTGTTTTGTCTACTAAACGAATCGCAATATCTGCAGGTTCGTCTACAACATATTTTGCTCGTATCATCCCATTACTAGACTCTGGAATCAATTTGCTCATCTTCTGAGTTTCAGTAGTCATAGCTAAAATCGTATTTGAGATCGACTTGGTTTGATAAAGCTGATACTTCCCTTCTCCTAATTCTTCTTTTAACCGGTAGAATACCTTTTCCGATATTTCATTTTTTTCATTATCAAAAAAGTCATACGTATGACTACCTACACCTTTGCTTCCTAATTCTGAAACCATTTCAAAGGTCATTCCATCGTAACTCTTTTCTATCTGAAAAATACGACTATTATTTTGCTCATTTTCAGTATTCCACTTTACTGCTACTCCTTCTTCGTTTTGAATCACATCATAATTTGTGACCACAAAATTTTGAAACGGATTAGCAGTTCCTCCGCCTTTTGCAGCTAAGAAATCATTATTTACTAATAAAGGTTCTCGTTCGATTCTAACAACGGGACCATTTGAAGGATTCCACAATTCCAATCCTGCTGGTGGTGTAAAAACATCCCACGATTCAACAGAACTTACATCATCCGCTCCATCTGTTTTAACCGTTCTTATTTCTATTTGATCCTGGTCAACAAAGATCCATTTGAACTGATTAAAGCTCCCGCTATTTCTAGTCCACATTTTGTCATCATTGTTTCGTCTTAGTGGAGCGCCCCAACAACCTTCACCTACGTAGACCGTTCCTTTTTCATCATCTCGAATAAATCCTTCGTCACTTCCTTGTTCTCTCGACGGCCGAATCGGGTAAGTCCATTTTACACAGTGTGCATCAGACTCAACCGCTAATTGTACTTTATATTTTTCGAAAAGAGTAGACCAATTTTTCAATTGATTATTGCGTTCAGATTTTTTTCCAGTATGCGGTCTAGTAGCATAATGGTATTGAGAAAACCTCCAGATATGATCTTGTGATTGAATCAAATCATTTTCTAGCCATTTTTTCTGATCTCCTCCTGAAGGAATCAAAGAATTTAAAGTATAAATTCGAAGTAAATTTCCACCAATTGAAAGTGCATAATAAGCATCCGGTGGAGCAACATCAAAAAGATCAGTCAATGTTTTATTTGAATATTCATGATTTCCTCGAGTTACGAGAATTGGAGTTATTCGACCATCATCAGAAATAGTCAATTGCCAATCATCAAACCATCCTCTCCATTGTTTTGCATTATCTCCTCCGGTCATATCTCCTCCAAACATTACGCAATGCGGTCGAAGTTTGGCCACCAAGCTATTCGCTTTTTTTCGTGCTTCTCTAAAATTTCTAGAATCTCCACCAGCTATAATTGATAATCGCTCATTTGGATGATCTGGTGCGGTTTCAAAATACATCCGCTCACTACAACCTTCGCTATCTTGAACAACAAAATAATAAGTGGTAGAAGGCATTAGGTTGGTTAATCGAACAAAGTGATTGTTCATACCTTTGGAAGTATTGCTAATGGTTGGTTTCACTGCATTTTCATAAGACAAAACATCTTTGCCAAAATCATTCACATCATAATAAACCGCAACACCTGCTCCATCAATTTGATTCCAACCTATCACCATCGTCGTAGAAGGATCATCCCGCCACATGATACGATACTTGTCTGTCTTCGCAGTCAAATCAGATGCAAAAAACAGATAAAAAAGGATCAGCAAAAGGGGACTGAAGCGTTTCATATTTAGGTTATCTCTAATCAAAATTAATAAAAAATCCCGTTGTAAATGGGCTTAGCGCTAGATTCTTGGGTTTGTTCTAATTATTTTTGGAATAAGGAGGTTTATTTTTATCAAAGCGCTGCTAAAGTTTCATTCTTTTTTTCTTAAAAATCAGAATCATTTGTAAATTGCATTGCCTTTTCCGCCAACCATATCTTTCAATTATACGGCGAAAACTTTGCCAAATATTAAAATTTTTCAAATATATCTATTATGATGCAAGATTCTGTTGTAAGTGCTTTAATCCAAAAGGAATTAGAACGTCAACAAAACGGTATTGAATTGATCGCTTCTGAGAATTTCACTTCTCAGCAGGTCATTGATGCTATGGGCAGTTGCCTAACTAATAAATACGCTGAAGGTTATCCAGGTAAGCGATATTATGGAGGATGTGAGGTTGTGGACGAGATAGAACAATTAGCCATTGATCGCCTAAAAGAATTGTTTGGTGCAGCTTATGCAAATGTCCAACCGCATTCTGGAGCACAGGCAAATGCAGCAGTTTTTCTTGCTGTTTTAAAACCTGGAGATGATATCCTAGGTTTCGATCTTTCCCATGGTGGACACTTATCGCATGGATCTTCGGTAAATTTTTCAGGAAAGGTTTACAACCCGCATTTTTATGGGGTGGAAGAAGATAGCGGTCTCATCGATATGGATAAGGTAGAAGCAAAAGCTTTAGCAGTCAAACCTAAGATGATTATTTGCGGAGCAAGTGCTTATTCTAGAGATTGGGATTATGCAAGATTCCGAGCAATCGCTGATCAAGTTGGTGCTTTGTTACTTGCTGATATTGCACACCCAGCAGGTATGATTGCTACCGGTTTATTAAACAATCCGATGAAGCATTGCCATATTGTAACTTCAACAACGCATAAGACTTTACGTGGACCTAGAGGTGGAATCATCATGATGGGGCAGGATTTTGAAAATCCTTGGGGCAGAACCACTAAGAAAGGAACTCCAATAAAAATGTCTTCGATTTTAAACAGTGGTGTTTTTCCTGGAATGCAGGGTGGACCATTGGAGCATGTGATTGCAGCAAAAGCGGTAGCTTTTGGAGAAGCACTTCAACCAGAGTTTCGATACTACGGTGAGCAGGTTATTCGAAATGCCTCCGCGATGGCTGACGCTTTTGTTGAAAAAGGTTATAAAATAATTAGTGGTGGCACTGATAATCACTTAATGTTAATCGACTTACGATCTAAAGATGTGACTGGTAAGCAAGCTGAAAATGCTTTGGTTAGAGCCGATATTACCATCAATAAAAATATGGTTCCTTTTGATACACAATCTCCATTTGTTACTTCTGGAATTCGTATCGGTACGGCCGCAATTACCACCAGAGGGTTCAATCCTGAACATTGTATTCAAGTTGTAGATTGGATCGATGCAATCATTAGTAATATTGACAATGAAGACTTGATTAATAAAACTCGATCTGAGGTTAATGCGTTTATGGCAGACTTTCCGCTTTATGCTGCTGCAACAGTTTAACTCTTTACAAAAGTAACATCATCACTCTGAGTGATCGTTGACACAAGCAAAAAATTAATAATACTACCAGTCTTTATCGGCACCATCAATCTTAGATGGTGCCGAAATAAAAACTTTCACACTAGCTTTTATTCATTTCTATACATCCAACTTCGTTCTCGCCTTGGTTTGCTATTTACCGGAGAGGATTTCACTGTCTTAATTATCTTTTTCAATAATTTAACCACGGTAGATGAATTGTTTGCTTTTTTCATATTTTATTGGTTTAGAATAGTGATAAATTCGACTCTTATTAACCAATAGATCTTCACTATAACCAATGATAGTATTACTATCTAATGCAAATATAGCACTATCTTTTATAACTTGCTTACTATTTTACAAAAAATAATATTATAAGTCATACTAGCATTCAAAGCGGTAGCATATGCCTTTATACCTTATTCTTTATTTTGTACCTTTATTTTTAAAACATGAAATATAGAGCAAGTATGAAT
Source organism: uncultured Saprospiraceae bacterium (assembly GCA_937921595.1). Lineage (GTDB taxonomy): Bacteria > Bacteroidota > Bacteroidia > Chitinophagales > Saprospiraceae > JAHDHW01. The sequence goes on along the minus strand of CAKZTD010000009.1, from coordinate 31,549 downwards.
TTTAAATACTTAATCCTTTTTGCTGTTGGTCTTTTTTATAGTTGGAATCTCTCTGGGCAAACGAAAGTTACCGGGACGATCATCGATGGGGAGACAAAAGAACCTTTACCTTTCGTTACTATTTTTACACCTAAATCATCTGAAGGAACGGTCTCTGACCTAGAAGGGAAATTTGAATTTATCGCTTTAGATTCGATTATTCAAATTCAGTATCTTGGATATAAAACGATTATCACTTCTATTGATCTGACTCAATCAGCAATTCAAATTGATACAACGCTTTTTCTTGATCCTGATAATCTTCTTATTTCTTGTCCTATCATCATCTCGACTCGAACACACAAAATTCATCCATCCATTACTTATTTAGACCATAAGGATATTCAGCTAGAAAATGAAACCAGTATTGCTCCAGCACTCAACAATACACCAGGCGTTTTCATGCATTCCGGAGCACTCAATACTAATCGAATTACTATCCGAGGAATTGGAAATCGCAATCTTTTTGGAACAGCAAAAATCAAAGCTTACCTCGATGGCATTCCATTGACCAATGGTTCTGGCGAAACTGATTTAGAAGATATTGACCTCAGTATTCTAGATGCCATCACTGTTTATAAAGGCCCAGCCTCAAGTATTTATGGTGCAGGCTTAGGAGGCATGATTCATCTTCAAACACCAGATAACATTGGCAAATCAGGAAACACGCTTTCTATAAAAAGTACGAGTGGTTCTTTTGGTTTATCAAGAGCTGCTTTGACTTTTTCAAGAGCAAATGAAAATAAGAGTATCATCAATCTCAATTTCAACAATACTGCAAGCGATGGTTACCGGGATAATAATAGATATCGTCGACAAGCTTTTTCCGGTTTTGGAAAATTGAAAATCAATGAAAAGGAATCTGTTACGATGCTATTCAATTATACTTTCCTAAGTGCAAGAATTCCTAGCTCATTGGACAGTACTGATTATGTTGACAATCCAGAACAAGCAGCTTTTATCTGGGATAGAGCAAGAGGAAAAGAAAGTACAGAAAGGATGCTTGGCGGAATCTCTTATACTGCAGGAATTGGCGATCATTTAAAACAGATATCAGCAATTCATTTTAACAATAGAGAAACCTATGAAAAAAGGCCTTTCAATATTTTAGATGAAAGATCACGTTTACTTGATGCCAAAACGGAATGGATTCTTGACTACAATTTAGATGGTTTTATTTCTAAAATGGAATTTCATCTGGGAGGAGAAATATTTGAAGAGAGTTATGCTTGGCAGACTTATGACACGAATGGACAAGGAAGTAGAGAAGAGATTATCAGCGACAATCGGGAAAATAGATTTTATAGTAATCTTTTTGCTCAGGCAAAATTTGATCTAGATTATCGGGCAACTTTTACTGCTGGGATTAATCGAAATTTTACGGATTATGAATTCGAGGATTATTATGAAACCGATGGCGATCAAAGTGGTCGTCGAAGATTTCCTGTTCACTATTCTCCATTTTTTAATCTCGGACTAGATTTAGGAGACCTACTTTCTTTAAAACAAGAACTATCATTATCCGCTACCGTATCCCATGGTTTCTCCCCTCCTACACTTGAAGAAACTTTAACGCCAGATGGTACCATCAATAGAAGCATTCTTCCTGAACAAGGTTGGAATTATGAATTAGGTGTTCGAGGATCTTTGCAAAAATTGTCTTATGCACTTTCTTTTTACACCATGCAAATCAAAGATCTACTAGTCGCCAGACGGTCTGGCTTTGATCAATTCATCGGTCTAAATGCTGGTAAAACAAGCCACAATGGAGTTGAAGTCGCTTTAAAATATAATGTCAAACTTGGAGCGTTCAATATCGATCCATTCCTTAATTATACTTTTTCAGATTATACTTTTGACCAATTTACTGAAGGTGATAACGATTATTCTGGAAATGACCTTACTGGATCTGCACCACATTTATTGTCTTCAGGTTTTCATCTTCGACATAAAAACTTCCATGGCAATTTGGTCTATCGTTTTGTTGATGCCATGCCGATGAGAGATGATAATTCTATTTATTCCGATGCTTATCAATTATTGAATTTAAAATTGGGTTACAAATATAAGTTTTCTAAAAAATGGGAGCTCAATCTCTTTGCTGGTGTAAATAATGTATTGGATGAAAAATATGCTTCCATGATTTTGATTAATGCTGGGAGCTTTGGTTTTAATGCTCCAAGGTATTATTATCCGGGATTGCCTCGGAATTTTTATTTGGGGTTGGAGGTTAGTTTTGGTAAATAGATTAATTCTTTTTGGGACACAAGGCTCGCAGAGGTTTTCAGAATTTTCTAAAATAATTTTTCAACCTATCACAATCTTTTTTGTTCTACATTTATGAATATAAAACTCATACCTCATCAAGAGATTGACAAAGTGAAATGGAACAGCTGTGTTCATTATGCAACCAATGGAAACATCTTTGGCTATAAATGGTATCTCGATGCTGTTGCTAAAGAATGGGATGCTTTGGTGGAAGGAGATTATGAATCAATAATGCCACTCTTTATTACCGAAAAAGAAGATTTACTGGAACAACCTAAATTACTTCGGGAGGCAGGTATTTATTCTATCCATGTATTGGCTCAAAAAAGGATTCAGAATTTTATTGATGCCATTCCTGAACAGTTTACGAACCATAGTTTTCAATTTAATGAAGGCATTCAAATTAGTGAGCATGCTGATTATTCTCTTTCTAGTATTAAAAACTATCAGCTTGTCTTGTTAGATGATTACCAAGTAATTAAAGGACGTTTTTCAAGCGATCTAAAAGCTCAGTTAGAACATCCGAATATCAAAAAACTACTACCTTCTTCCAATGTAAAACCAGAGTTAATTGCTCAACTTTTTAAAGACAATTCACCTTTCAATCGAGAGAATGAAATCGCTTTCCATACCTACCAACGTATCATGTATAATGCCTTGCATCGTGGTTGGGGTGCTACTTTTGGAGTGACTGATCGGGATAAGAATTTATTGAGTGCAGGCTTTTTCATCTATGGCCAAGGGCGAATGATGCAACTACTTTCTGCAACTAGTCCTAAAGGAAAAGAGCTTGGAGCTTATGACTATCTCATTGACAATATTCTAAGGAGCCATGCTGGGAGGCCTTTGGTTTTAGATTTTAATTCCACAGATGATTTTGGACTTCGGTTTGGATCGGAGGAGAGTTCTTTTTTGCGAATGGAGAAGGAGAAGGTAAAGAGGAAGGCTTGGAAGTTTTGGTCTTAGTTTTATATTAACCATGGAATTTGTAGAGAGGCTTAGAGGTTTTTATGTTGTAATGTAGGTAATATACTATATGGCCACATAACTATATCACAATATTTTTAAGCCCTGATAGCATTTCTATTATTTCAAAACTCATACGGATACCGGATATCTACTAGGAATAATCCATTCGGTGGAACACTCAGACTTTTTATCAAACGCGTTTTAGAATCCATCGCTTTTTTTACATCTTCCAAGTTGACCTTTCCGATAGCAACATTCAAACACATTCCAACAACTAGCCGAACCATTCCTCTCAGGAATCGATTAGCCGCAATATGAAAAATCATCTTTCCCTCTTCTTCACGAATCTCCCATTCTGAGCGAATCATTGTACACAAGGTTGTTTTCACTTGCGTATTCGATTTACAAAAAGTAAAAAAGTCTTCATAATTTAAAAGTAACTGAGCGGCCTCTTGCAATTTTTTAAAATCAACATCTTTTATAAAAGGAAAATGATAAACGGTATCGATATCAAAAGGTGTTTTTGAAAAAACAATATGGTATTCGTAAGCTCGATGTGTCGCATCAAAACGTGCATGCGCTTCATCGCTCACTTTTCCAATAGAAGAAATTACGATATCATCAGGCAAGCATTTATTGATTCTTTTTAGAAAGTCTTCTGAAAATTCTGCATCAGTATCAAAATGTGCAACGTAGTCTTTCGCATGAACTCCCGAATCCGTTCTACCACATCCAGTAATTTTGATTGTTGTTCTTAATACTTTGGAAAGTCCATCTTCAATTGTCTCCTGAACACTCATTGCATTCGGTTGAATTTGATAACCACTATAATTGGTTCCTCGATAAGATAGCTTGATAAAATATCGCATGTCGCGAAGGTAAGAAAGAAGAAGGAAAAACAAGTTATCAAGTAGTTAAGTCATCAAAACAAAGCAAGCCTCTATTTTAGTAACTTAACTACTTAATAATTCTAAGTTATTGGACTAAATTAAGTTAAATCGTTTTTTTTAAGATATCCCAATTTTTTCAACACAGCCTCCTTACAGTCAATTATTAATGAAAATTTCAGAATATCAAAACGATTCAACTTGATTCTTTACGTCTACTTATCAATTATTATCCAATCACTGCATCATCTTTTGCTTGTCCTGCATATAATAAAGCACCGCCCGCCATTGCAATATTCTTAAGAATATTAAACATCTCAGATTCATCGCTTGCCATATTTTGAGCATGTGGAATAATAAATAACAAAAGCATCACTGCTAATAGAACCGATGCGAGTTTATCCATTTTTCCAATGATAATACTCACAGCTGCCAAAACAAGAGCAAGTCCTGTAAAGTAGACCATAAATTTACCACCTGGAGCCATCGCGGCCATTTGATCAGCAGCAATAAAATGCATAATTCCAAAAATTCCCATGGGGATTGCAAACAAGTACTTGCCTAGTCCAATTATACCATTCATAAGTAAAGAAATTAGTTGGTTAAAAAATCGTTCTGTGATTACATGTATATACATGCATTTGCAATATACAAATTTAAATCCGCCAAATTAAAATAAACCATAATATATATTATAACTTGTTCTTATCTCAATACTATATTCCACAATACCAATATAAGCCAAAATAAAACTACAAAAAATTCATTATCAAGTAGTTATATTAAAGTTTACCAGTACTCTATAACCTCACACAGTTCATCCTGAAAAAATGACAATTCATCTATTATAAAGACAGTTTGGAGTATTTCATTTAAGTATTGCTTAATTTAGGGCTAGATTTGTATAAACGGGTTATGGTAAGACAATCAAATGCTGCATGGGCTGATTCATCAAGAAACAGGCTATTGCTTCAGCTCAACAGCAGGGTATGAAGAGACGGGTTTGAAAACAATTTTTCTTTACTATAAATCACTTTATCATGAATTCAATCAATCATATATCCTTCGACTTTTCTGAAAGTCTACAGTTAAGCAATAAATCCTTGTACTCCTTTGCAATGAGCTTAACTAAGAATAATAGCGACGCGGAAGACCTTTATCAAGACACGGTGTTTCTGGCGCTGAAGAACAGGGAAAAATTTAGTATCGGTACAAACTTTACAGCATGGTGTAAAACCATCATGAGAAATACTTTCATAAATAACTACAGAAAGCAAAAACGTTTTCAGGCGATATTGGCAAAAGGAGTTGGTGGTTATTTCTTTGGAAAAAAATCTTCAGAAAATTCCACTGATGTGGATATGAATGTAAAAGAAATCGAAAAGCTTATCGGTAATATCGATGATCGTTTCAAGACACCCTTTCTAATGTACTATACCGGTTTCTCTTATGATGAAATTGCGGAAAGACTTGATCTTCCTATGGGTACCGTAAAGAGTAGAATTTTCTTTGCGAGAAAGCATTTAAAAAATTCTTACAATACCCTTTTCGAAAAATAATTCCTTAGATTAAATTTTATTAAAAATGCTGGACAGGAGACTGTCTGGCATTTTTGGTTTAGAATTATTTGCCTTTTTTATTAAGTTAGTTACTCTCTCCTAGTCTCTCACTCTATCCCCCTGTTCTCTTTCTGGCATAATAATTTCTCTATATACATCAATGTCAATATACACTGTATAATGCCATTAGTCACATGAAAACAATTATACTATCAAAAAAGCCGAGTAGTCTTAACTACTCGGCTTTTGTATTTATAAGTTTAGTATATTTTAAAAACTATGCTACTTTCAACTTACTTAGTTTCGAACGACTCAATTTCTCTTTTGCATAACTACCCGTTACCTCAAAGCTTTTCACGTCTTTTTGAGAAGGTAATTCAAACATTGCATCCGTCATAATTGCTTCGCAAATAGACCGAAGTCCACGAGCGCCAAGTTTGTAATCTAAAGCTTTTTGAGCAATAAAATCTTTAGCACCATCTGTAAAAGTCAACTCGATACCTTCCAATTCGAATAATCGCTGATATTGTTTCATTAAAGAATTTTTAGGCTCCGTAAGAATACGTCTCAGGGCATCCAAATCTAATGACTCCAAATAAGTCAATACAGGTAAACGGCCTATCAACTCCGGAATCAAACCGTAAGACTTTAAATCTTGTTGAGAAATATATTGTAGCAAATTCTCTCTGTCAATTTTTTCTTTTTCGTTGGTATTATTAAAACCAATCACCTGAGTGTTAACTCTTCTTGCGATATTTTTTTCAATACCATCAAAAGCACCGCCGCAGATAAAAAGAATATTGTGGGTATTAACTTTTACCATTTTTTGCTCTGGATGCTTTCTTCCTCCTTGAGGTGGAACATTCACATCTGTACCTTCCAGCATTTTCAACATTGCTTGCTGAACACCTTCACCAGATACATCACGGGTGATCGAAGGATTGTCGCTCTTTCTGGCAATCTTATCAATCTCATCAATATATACGATTCCTTTTTGAGCAGCATCAACATTATAATCACATACCTGAAGTAATCGACTAAGGATACTTTCCACATCTTCTCCTACATAACCAGCTTCTGTAAATACCGTCGCATCAACAATCGAGAAAGGTACATTTAAAAACTTAGCGATGGTTTTCGCCAATAAAGTTTTACCTGTTCCTGTACGACCAACAAAAAGGATATTAGATTTTTCGATTTCAACCTCATCATTAGATGGCTGACGCAGTCTTTTATAATGATTATAAACCGCTACTGAAAGAAACTTTTTAGCTTCATCCTGACCGATCACATATTCATCAAGATGAGTTTTAATTTCCATTGGAGTCACTGTTTCAGGAAGGAAAAAATCATCCGCAGATTTTTCTTTCTTTCCAGAATATAACTCTTCCTGAATAATTTCTTCCGCTTGCTCCACACAAACCTCACAGATGTGTCCATCAATTCCTGCAATCAGAATGAGGGCTTCTGTTTTGTCTCGTCCACAAAAGGAACATCTATAACTATTTTTACTTCTTTTCATTTACATAAAATTATTAGACGGAAATATTAAAATAACTTTTCACTTTTTTTGATCCGCCTCTCATTTGAATTAGATTGCAATTTACCAAAAAAAAAACAGTAATGCGTTAAAACAAGCTTAAAGGCAAGTACATAACGTATTTTATAAGACTAAAGTTTTAATCTCTGTAGGATCTATAGGAATAATAAAGAACGTTAAACAGATATTATTTAAGTCTTGAGCACTCTTTCTATTATTTCTTAAAAGAAAATTCCATCAGATACACAGACCTGATGGAATTTCCTAATTATGATAAAAAGGCTTAAGCCTCTTCTTTTCTTGCGCTATTTCGATCTAGTACCTCATCAATCAATCCATATTTCTTAGCTTCAGCTGATACCATCCAGTTATCACGATCACAATCTTTCTCAATTGTTTCGTAAGTCTGGCCAGTATGATGCGCAAGAATATCGTATAATTCTTTTTGCATGTCTTTGATCAACTTATAAGAAATTTCCATATCAGAAACCTGTCCTTGCATTCCACCTAATGGCTGGTGAATCATCACTCGACTATGAAATAAACAAGTTCGTTTTCCTTTAGTACCTGCTGCTAACAATACTGCTCCCATAGAAGCAGCCATACCTGTACAAATCGTTCCTACATCGGGAGAAACATATTGCATCGTGTCATAGATTCCTAAACCTGCAATCACTGAACCACCAGGGCTATTGATAAACATCTGTACATCACGCTTAGGATCAACAGATTCTAGAAATAATAATTGCGCTTGAATAACATTGGCTACGTAATCATTCACAGGTACTCCCATAAAAATAATACGATCCATCATCAATCTTGAAAAAACATCCATTGCTGCAATATTCATTTGACGCTCTTCAATTACGGTAGGCGTAAATCCTTGAATATTCGGTACAGTAGTATTTTGATGATTCTGTACTGTTTTATCAACATATTTTTCCAAGTGCATTCTACTCATGCCATGATGCATAGTCGCATATTTCATGAATTCGTCCTTATTAAACATAAATTATCGGTTTAAATATTAAGAAATAGGGCTTGCAAAAGGTTGGTTGTCAATGGTGTGAAAACCAAGAGTTTGCCTTTCCCTTGAGTTAAGAACACTTAGTATTAAAAAGTGTTCTACGGGGAAATTATAAAATGTATAACAAATATTGGTAGGAAAGTTTTAAATATTTTGAAAATAGTCTTAAAACTTAAGTGTAAGTGTCATACTAAAATCATCATTGGTCATTAGTAATTTTCAACTAATGACCAATGATAAATTTATATTTCAATTTTGAATTAAGGTCTGAAGTATTAAATACCTTTCTTTTTCTTTAAAAATTCAGGATGATTATACGACTTCTTCTTCTGTAGTTTCTTCAGGAGCGGCTACCTGTGCAGCTGCAGCATTTTGAGTTGCCACTACTTCATCATGTGCTTTCTTAATAACTACATCAAATTCTTCTGCTGTGATTTTCTTGTCATTAATTTTCACAACACCTCTCACGCTTTCAAAAAGCTTGTCGCTCATCAATTCTTGATACAATTGATCTACTTGCTTCTGATCTTCCATCAAACGATTTGCTGTATTTAAAATAATCAGCTCATCACCATATCCCTGGAAGTATCCTCTTACTCTCTCTTTGAATCCTTCAAATATTTCTTCTTCAGAAACACTTAGGTCAAATTGTTTAACAATCTTTCCTTTGATTAAAGACCATTGAAGATTCTTTGAAAAGTTTTCGTATTCTTTATCAATCACATCATCCGTTGCATTCTCATTAGAGGCTTTGATCCATCTTTTTAAGAATGTGTTTGGAAGTTCGATTACATTTTTTTCTAACAAGTAATCCTGAAAATCTCTGAATAAAAGGCTCTCAGCTTGTTTGTCATAATATTTTGCAATTTCTGCTTCGAACTTAGCTCTTGCTTCTTCCTCAGATTTTACATTTCCTTCACCAAAAGCTTTATCAAAAAACTCCTGATTAAGTTCTGCTAGAGCAATTCTTTGAATCTCACCAATTGTTGCTTCAAACTCCTCACCAATCACTACATCTGCATCTGCTTCAGAAACGTTTAGTAAATATTTTCTTACAGATTCTTCCGTACTATTTTTCTCTAACTGATGAATATTGAATTTAATTTTATCTCCAGTACTTTTGGTTAGTATTTCTTTTTTCAAATCCTCAGACTCAATTTGATCGATCAGGATATTAAAAGTAGAAGCCCAACCTCCTAATTTGATTGCATCATCTTCTAACTCTTCTGCATTCAAAGTGATGACATCATTTTCTATAATTTTTCCTTCTACAGACTCACGCTCGCCAAATTTCTTCATGGCTTGCTCCATCTCTTTATCTAACATAGAAGCAGGAACCTCGACAGCATATCTATCAAAACCATCATCTGCGCTTAAGCCTTGCAACTCAAACTCAGGAGCTTTTCCAATATCAAATTTGAATACGAAATCTCTTAGGTTATTAATATCAAACTCGAATTGCTCTTGATCATCAGAAGGAAGTGGCTGACCAAGGATTTCAATATTTTCGTCTGTTAGATATTTAGTGATTTCTTTTTGGATAGTATCGTTAACAACTTCTACCAATAAAGACTGTCCGTACATCTTTTTGATGACCCCCATCGGAACTTTACCTTTTCGAAAACCTTTCATTTGAGCTTTCTTACGGTGTTTTTTCATTTCCGAATCTAACTTAGGCGTATAATCGTCCTTCGTTATCGTCATCGTCAATTCTGCACTCAGATTTTCTTTATCTTCTCTGACAACCTTTGGCATATTGAAATATAGTTTAGAATTTAAAAAATTATTCAGTAAGTATGTTTTTCTCGAATCTATTAGGAAGGATGAGAACTAGAAAGGATGCTCCATAAAATGCTTTGTCCCTTGCAATTAAAACCTCCTTATAGATTTGGGACTTTTTTTATTTAAGATTTAAAACTTAGGAAAAAAAGAACAAACTCTCCTCTTAAATTTCAAATCCTAAATAAAATAGTGCGGGTGAAGGGACTCGAACCCCCAAGCCTTGCGGCACTAGATCCTAAGTCTAGCGTGTCTACCAATTTCACCACACCCGCATTTTGATACTTTTTAGCTCCTTAAAGCTAGGAAAACCAAGGTATTTTTAGATAAGTTCCTTTGAACAATTGGCCTTCTTTTTCCAAAAGCGTTGCAAAGATAAAACCTTTTTTATTAAAAACACTTTTAGTGAGCATAAATATTTCCCAATTCAATAACATTTTTCCCTAGCAAGAGTAGTTTTCAGCATATTCATAAATATCCGGCTATATACTGGATATAGTCCTATTTTTCTCATTACTTTGTTAGGTAAGTCGCCGGATAATTTATTTGATCTAAAATTGGAAATATAAATATGGCTTAAAGCTCTTTAATTAGAGTATAATTTCCAATTACATACTTATTAGAAGTCATCGCGTATGTCTGAAGCAGTCCTTAGTCAGGAAGAGGAGAAAAAGCTTATCGTAAATGCTTATCGTAAGCTGTTGAAATCGATCAAGTCCAAAATGGATGATACAGATCGAAACAATATCCGTATGGCTTATGAAATAGCCGTGGAAGCACATAGTAAGCAAAGACGTAAATCTGGTGAGCCTTATATATTGCACCCGATCGAAGTAGCTCGCATTTGTGCTGAAGAGATTGGCTTGGGTCCAACTGCAATCGTAGCTGCCCTACTCCATGATGTTGTTGAAGATACCGATGTTAGTTTAAATCAGTTAAAAGAAAAATTTGGAGATCGAATCGCTCGTATTGTCGATGGTCTTACCAAATTAGACGGTCTATATAATGTGACGAGTCCTCAAGCAGAGAATTTCAAAAAGGTTTTAAAAACTTTATTGGAAGACGTTAGGGTTGTATTGATAAAAATGGCGGATCGTCTTCACAATATGCGAACCTTGGGTTCTATGCCTAGGCATAAGCAGTTGAAGATCGCTGCGGAAACCACTTTCATCTATGCCCCACTTGCTCATCGTTTGGGGCTTTATAGTTTTAAAACAGAATTTCAAGATCTGGCGATGAAAATTACGGAGCCTGAGATCTATTCTGAAATCGCAAGAAAATTACAAGAGACAAAGCTAGAGCGTTCGAAATATATCAGTGAATTTTTAAAACCACTTAATGAAGCTTTGGAAGAAGTTGGTTATCCTTATCGAACAACAGGAAGACCGAAATCTATTTTTTCAATTGCCAATAAAATCAAAACCAAAGATGTTCCTTTCGAAGAGATTTATGATCTCTTTGCTGTTCGGATTATTGTTGATGTGCCTTTGAAAAAAGAGAAGCAAATTTGCTGGCAGATATATTCCATCGTTACGGATGTACATACTCCAATTGCAGAACGACTCAAAGATTGGATCACTACGCCAAAGTCTAATGGTTATGAATCCTTGCATACCACAGTGATTGGTCCTGAAGGAAGATATGTGGAAGTTCAGATTCGTAGCGAACGGATGGATGATGTAGCAGAAAAAGGTTTTGCTGCTCACTGGAAATATAAAGGCGTCAATGGTTCTCCTGATGTCTTCGAATCCTGGTTTGATAATGTTAGAGATATTTTAGAAAATCCGGATTCTGATTCTGTAGAATTTTTAAATGATTTTAAAACAAACCTTTTTCAAGAAGAGGTTTATGTCTATACCCCTCAGGGAGATTTAAAAATCTTGCCTAAAGGAGCAACTGCATTGGATTTTGCTTTTAGTATCCACTCTAATTTGGGTTACCAATGTAGTGCCATCAAGGTGAACAAAAAGCTGGTACCTTTTGGTTATAAGCTTCAAAACGGAGATCAGGTCAGTGTTACCAAAAGCAGTACACAGAAACCAAATGAGAACTGGTTGAAAATGGTGGTTACTGGAAAAGCTCGCTCAAAGATTCGCTCTGCGATGAAAGAAGAGCGTAGAAAAGCTGGTGACCTTGGTAAAGAAAGTTTGCAGCGAAAGCTTAAAAGTATGAAAGCTGATTTTGATCCTAATGTTGATCTTCTGGCAAAATACTTTGGTTTTAATAGTCGACCAGATTTATATTTCGAAATTGCAGTTGGCCGAATTGCGCTCAATGAGCTCAAGACTTATTTTACTGTAGAAGGAGGAAAATTGATAGAGATTATTGAAGAAATTCAGCCCAATACTCCCGTCTCTGATATTGAGCCAGCGCCAAAAGCGAAAAAGAATCTTATCAAGCCAAGGCTTTTGATTAATGGAGAATCTGCTGATAAATTTGAATATTCATTATCGAATTGCTGTAATCCGGTATTAGGTGATGATGTCTTTGCTTTTATGGCCGTCAATGGCGGTGCAAAAATCCATAGAACTTCTTGTCCCAACTCTACTCACTTAATGGCTAATTATGGTTATCGAATCATGAAAGCCGAATGGGTTTCTTCTGGAGATCGTTCTTTTGTCGTTGATCTGAAGATAACAGGAATAGATAAAGGCCCAGGTGTAATTGAACGATTAACACATAGTATTTCTACGGACCTTGGGTTAAATATCCGCTCTTTCTTTATCGAAGGGAAGGAAGGTTATTTCGAAGGAAAGATCAGTCTCCTTGTTTTAAACAAGGATCAATTAAATGTTGCTATCAAAGGGCTAAAAAATCTAGATGAAGTTTCAACAGTCGTTAGAGTAGAAGATTGAGCTAATTCATCCGGCCATAACCAGTTATAAAATGTCCTTCCCATGCCTTTCCCATAAAAAGGATGAAAGTAGAATTGAAGATTATGAATGGCAATGATTATCTTTGTACCAAACAATCAGTTGCTTATGTCAACTCAAAAAAAAGAAGACTCTACCATAAAAGAAGTAATTAATATTTTTTCCGCTCATCTGGAAAAAAATGGCTTTCGGAAAACTCCGGAACGTTACGCGATTTTGGAAGAGATTTACAAAAGAGATGATCATTTTGATGCAGAGGCTTTATACATCCATATGAAGACTCAAAACTATCGAGTCAGTCGAGCAACGGTTTATAATACCTTAGACCTTTTGGTAACCTGTGATTTAGTCACCAAGCATCAGTTTGGTAAAAATCTCGCCCAGTATGAAAAATCATATGGTTTCAAACAACATGACCATATTATCTGTGGGAATTGTGGGAAGGTCGTTGAATTTTGTGATCCGCGAATTCAACAAATCAAAAACATGATGGGGGAATTGCTCAAATTCAAAGTGACTCATCATTCGCTTAACCTTTATGGCTATTGTGAAGATTGTGTGGAAGAATCAGAATAGTTTTTTTAGATAGTTTTGCACTTCTTTTCTCCGCCATTTAACCTAATGGTAATTATACCTTAGCCATAGATATTTGTATTAAAACTGGTTCTCAATTCAGTTTTGATTTATTATCGTATTCAAATTTCAAAAAAGTCTCCGTTTTTTTAATCACTTTCATCACCTCTCATCCTCCTTTCATCCCTAATAGTAGTAGTTTTCATGAAAGTTCTTTTAAAAATTAAAATAATTATTATATATTTTTAAAAATTGTAATATATTTGGTAAGTTTTTTGATACAACATTTATGAATAGACCAAGAGAATAGATCTACACGACACGCTGAACACTATTTTTAAATACAAAACAGAACTCCCATGAACTATGCCATCCACGAACATGAAGCCATTCAGGTCGTTCAAGTCAACGACCTTCTGAACGAATTAGAAAACAAAATCATCCTTAAAGAAGTCAAAGAGCGAATGGAAAATGGTTCCAACGAATTTATCGTTGACCTTTCTGAGTTAGACTTTATGAATAGTGTTGGTTTAAATTTTCTTATTTCCATTATGACCTCTTCCAAAGAAAAGGGCGGATCTCTTGCTGTTGCGAATGCAAACGAACAAGTGATTAGTCTCCTTGAAGTAACTAAGTTGAAAAATATGTTCACTTTGACACAAACGGTCGAAGAAGCACTTCAAAATCTTGAAACGAAAGGGTAAATAGATCTGAACATTGAAGGGGGAAGAGTAAAAAGTGAGGAGCGAAGGGAGATTATCTCCATAGATAATTAATTTCTCAAGAATAAGCTCTTCGGCTCTAAATAAATCTTTAATTTTTGGTAACTTTGCGCACCTGATGAGGAGGAATTCCATCAGGTTTTCGTATTTTTATACGTTTCGTTAATTAAGCCGAACTATTGAGAAACTATTAAGAAATTCGGTTCAAACAAAAAACTCTTTTCATGGCAGTAGATGTTATATTAGGTTTACAATGGGGCGATGAAGGTAAAGGCAAAATTGTCGATTACCTAGCCACAAAATATGATATAGTTGCAAGGTTTCAGGGAGGACCTAACGCTGGACATACTTTGAAATTCGACGGTAAGAAATTTGTACTTCACACCGTACCTTCTGGTATTTTTAGACCAAACCTTATCAACGTAATCGGAAACGGTGTCGTCATCGATCCGATCACTTTGAAAAAAGAAATCGACAACCTTGATGATGCAAATGTTAATTATGAAGGTCGGCTTTTGGTTTCACGAAAAGCACATTTGATTCTTCCAACCCATAGATATCTTGATGCTGCTTCGGAAGCAGCTAAAGGTAGTGAGAAAATCGGATCAACCTTAAAAGGAATTGGACCGACTTATATGGATAAGACTGGTCGAAATGGTATTCGTGTTGGTGATACATTTGCTCCAGATTTCAAAACGAATTATGATAAATTACGTGCCAAGCATTTAGGTTTGGTAAAATTATTTCCGGAAATTGAATTCGATCTCGAAGCTGAAGAAGCTAAATGGTTCTCAAGCCTTGAAACTTTGAAAGCACTACCGATGGTAGACGGAGAGTATTACATCAATGATGCAATCAATGCTGGTAAAAAAATTCTTGCCGAAGGTGCTCAAGGAAGTATGCTAGATATTGATTTCGGAACTTACCCATATGTTACTTCTTCAAATACAGTAACCGCAGGAGTTTGTAATGGCTTAGGAATTGCGCCTTCTCAGATTGGAGAAGTAATCGGAATTACTAAAGCTTATTGTACTCGTGTTGGTGGTGGTCCTTTTCCTACAGAACTAGATGGTGAAGTTGGAGAATTTTTACGCCAGGAAGGTGGAGAGTTTGGAGCGACGACTGGTCGACCAAGACGTTGCGGATGGATTGATCTTCCGCAATTAAAATATACCATCATGTTGAATGGTGTTACACAATTAGTCTTGACAAAAATTGATATTTTAAATAAATTTGAATCTATCGGTGTCGGTACTGCTTATCAGTATAATGGTGAAACGAGCGATCGTTTACCTTATGATATTTGTACGGTAGATATTGATCCTGTTTATGAAAATCATAAAGGGTGGATGTCGTCATTAGAGGATATCACTAACTTTGATGATTTACCAACAGAGGCGAAAGCTTATGTTCATACTATCGAAACCGCACTTAAGGTTCCAATAACTATGGTGTCTACTGGACCTGAACGAAAGAAGTTAATTTTGAAAGAAGCTTCTGGGGTTTTGAGTTAGGATTTATTTAAAATGATATTATAAAAAAAGGAGACGTAAAATTTACGTCTCCTTTTTTTTTATTTATTGAACAATCACTTTCCCCACTCCTACTAATTTTCCATCTCCGATAATCTGATAAAAATACATCCCACTTGTCAGCCCATTTCTTTTTAAAACAAATTGATTACCCTGCGTTTTATCAAAAGAGATCAATCGTCCATTGATATCAAATACATGGAGGCTTAATTCCTTGAAGTTTAAACCTTCTACTTTTATCGTTGCCGATTCTTCAAATGGATTTGGAAAAGCACTGATGTCCACCGAAGACAGAAGAGGCGTTCCAATAGCGACAGTAATCAAAGGCTCTGCGATGGTATGAAAGGTCTCATTTGTGTTCACTAAATCATTAAAATCAAAAAAGATAGAAGCTCGATTATTAATGACTGTTCCTAATTCCAAGTCTTCTTTTTGAGCGATTTTAAATTTGACAAAACCATGAGAAGCGGCTTCGTTGATATTGCTATCTGGAAGCATGATATTATCAAAAGTAAAAGTCAAAACATCATCTCCTTCAAACCCCATCTGATAAGAATGACTACTTGCTCCCGGCCGAATACTTGAGATATCCAAATGAGTAGAAATCGGATCTTTTATTACAACCGTAAATGCCGTATCTGTCCCAGTATTTTGAAAACGGATAAGATATTCAATATCTTGATTTCTTTCGATAAAATGATCATCGTCCCAACCTTTTGGAAATCCTTGTTTGTCATTTGGATCAAAGGATCCAATATTTTCCTGACAATCAATAGAAATAAAAGGATCGCCATCATCTTCCGGGAAGATATTTGCAAAATATAAATTAAAGGGTTCGCCATCAGGGACACAACCTTCTACAACAATACTCGGATCGCTATTTCCCGGATGCCCCTCGACCTGATCAACCTCTAATCGCCAAGTTGCACCATTTCCTTCCATTGCTAATACCTGAACAGACTCGTTTATCATTAATTGGACTTCTTCTTCATTGTACATGATTACATCTTCGGTAACGATATAATTTACTGGAGCGTTCATATCGTTAGTTCCAATATTTTCAATAAAAAAGAAAATACTATCTCCCGTACATTCGGCTCTTACCGCAAGACTCGCTCCGCTCCACAAAGAATCCAATTCTCCACAAAGAGAATCAGGTGTTATCATTGCAGTGACACAATGAGTTTGACCTATAACTGTTGAATCACAACCTAGATAGGTGAGAATTTCAAAACTACCGCATACCCCAACCGCCACATCTGGAATTTCAAATTCAAGGGTGTCGCCATATTGTGCACTTAAATCAATAGATGAACTTTGATATTCCAGAAATGGATCTAAGATAACCGTGACCACGGGATCTTCTGCATCCACAGTACCCGAATTACAGTAATTGACGTAATAGGTATTATCAAAACATCGTCTCAAAAAAGGAGTCGAAATATCTACCTCTAAGTATGGACATTCTACATCAGCTTGCAAAGGCAAATCTATAGTCAGTGTATCCTGAGCATTCGTAACTGAAAAAGGAAAAGGAAAAGGAATATCAATACAAGTCTCCCAATATGGATTTGGGAGTCTAGGTCGAATCTCATAATCTCCGGTATCCAGATTAATTTCAAAATATCCGGTTTCATCTGCAAAATCGTAAAGGGTATCATTTCCAATAACTTCAATTAAAATCCTATCTAAGCCTTGTTCATTTTCATCTACACAACTTAAATCATCATCATGAAAGACCTTTCCATTGACAAAGTTTTCGTAAAGATTACCATCTGAATTTGTTTTTATAATATAAGATCTAAGCTTAAACGATGAATCCTCTGGCGTAATTCCTTCGCAATGCCCTGCAATAATAATATCTCCTTCTCCATCTTGAATCGCCCTATACTTTCCCGCCCAAGAAGTCCCTCCTCCATCAAATGTTTTTGACCAAATAAATTCTCCATTCGCATCTGTTTTCCATAATAATACATCTAACATATATGTTGAAGAAAATATATATCCTCCGTCATCCGTCTCTTCAATAAATGTATAACCTCTAAATATTGGATATGACTTCTCCCATTGTAATACTCCATCCGCATTTAATTTTAAAAGTGTTCCTCTTAAGAATACAACAAAGTCACCACTACTCGTTTCCTTAAAAACTATAGGTATAGAAGTTTCCAAACTATCAAGTTCATATCTCCAAATTTCATTTCCACCAGAATCTCTTTTTTGAATATAATTTGAATATTCCATAATCGTATCGTCTCCATAGTTCACCCCAATAACTAAGTTTCCATCTAAAGATTCCGCCATGCTTAATAGTTCTATATCACCCGTATCAAAAGAAACAGTATCCAAATATTCTATGTTTGCTTCTGCATCTAACTTAACAACTAGTGAACTTCCGTTAGGATTTGACATTGCAACAGAATAACCATTTTGAAAAGAAGTGGCACCTTTTAGAAATAACTGGTTACCATTTAAATCAAAGAAAGGGCCTTGCTGTTTCGTCCATAAAGTGTCTCCACTTTCATTAACATTTAGTATCATAATTTTTCTGGGATTATCATATGTTTGTGCTACAATATAATAAGATTCATTACTTCCTTCCAGCAATGAAACCCCCAAAATATTCGGATCATTAGAAACATGATTATAATACGATTTTCTCCATATTTCATCCCCTTCAGCATTAAACCTGCTAAGCAATGCAGGTACTTTATTATCAAGATCAGACCCTACACTTAATATTAAGTAATCTCCATTATCTGTATTTATAATATCATTACTATAAGTCCTTTGTAAACTATCCGCATCAATATACCGCTCCCATCCTTGAGCATTTACCATCTGCCCAAATAAAAGTAGCAGCAGTATTCCTTTAAAAATCTTCGTTTTCATAATCTTAATTTTTCTTTTTTGTAAAATCTGTAATCCAATACAGCAACCTTCATTATGAGCAAACAAGATTTAGCTCCATATTACAATGATCTAATAATTTGATAGGGAAAACAAATACAAATATTATCATTTATAGAGCAATTATTAAACATTATCCGTATAATTATCTATTAATCAGCATATTAAAAAATAGTCATAGATAATAAAAGTGAAAAATAGTAAACTTCTTCAAGTAATTAATAGCTTAAGTCCATCTGATATACGGAGTTTTAGGAAATTTCTGCATTCTCCCTTCTTCAATCAACGCAAGGATGTAATGCTCTTATTTGAATATATCATCTCAAATAAGGATAAAACAGATCCTCAAAACGCTTTTACCCGTATCTACCCTGATGAACCTTTTGAAGTCAGTAAATTTAGACTTTTGATGAGCTATTTGTTTCGATTAGCAGAAAAATACCTGACTACTACCGAGTTATTCGATGATGTGGATACGCAACAATTATATGTTGCCAGAGCTTATAAAAAACGCCAGAGCCCTAAGCAAGTCGAACGAATTATCAAAGAAGGAATCAAGACATTAGAACAAAATCAAGAACGCAATGCGGAATGGTATAATCTTTCTTTTCAATTACAATTTGAAAGATTCCTATTAGAATCCGCTGACAGTCCTTCAATGGAATTAAATCGTCAGGAATTATCGGACACCTTAGATACCGCATTTTTAATATCAAAACTTAGACAAGCTTGTTTAATCGTTTCTCATAAAACAATTTATAAATCTGAATTTGATCTTGGTCTGTTAAACCCGATTTTTTCTTATTTAAAAAAAGATAATTATTTAAAAATCCCGGCGATTGCTGTTTACTACCATTGTTACCTTATGCTCAGTAATGTGGAAAACGAGCATTACTTTGGAACCTTTAAGCAGTTGCTCTTAAAAAATGGAACTTTGTTTTCAACAATAGAAATCAGGGACTTGTATTTACAAGCGATCAATTATTGTATAAAAAAAATTAATACAGGTGCTACTAACTTTTTTTCGGAAGCTATGGATTTATATAAAGAAGGTTTAGATAAAAATTATTTGTTAGAAAATGGAATACTCTCCAGATTCACCTATCACAACATTGTAGCAGCAGGGATTAAAACGAAGAACTTTGAATGGGTCGATCAATTTATTTTAAAATATAAAAAAAATATAGAGCGGAAATATAGAGAAAGTTCTTTCAGCTTCTCCTTAGCTAAATTAGAATATCATCGGAGTAATTATCCCGTTGTTTTGGATCTATTGCAAAAATCGAATTACCGGGATTTATTATTAAATCTTGGAGCAAAAACGCTTTTACTAAAAACCTATTTCGAATTGGAAGAACTGGATTTATTAGATGCTCATCTGGAAGCGATGAAAAATTATATCCGTAGAAAAAGAGTGATTGGATACCATCAGAAAAATTATTTCAATATTATTCAGGTCACTAGAAAATTAATCAGTACTAATTTTTATGATAAAAAAGAAATTGAAAATCTTCGTAAATTAATTTCAAAAACTAATCCGCTGACAGAGTCAGATTGGCTTTTAGCACAAATTAGAAAACTACAATTTTAGATTTCAGTCCCTTTCTAATCTACAACCTCCTTCGGCCCCGGCTGAGCAATCACGATATATTGATATTCCAATGTTTGGTCATCAGAATCAATATTGATGTAACCAGCTTTCTCCAAATCTTGTTCTAATTTCCCTATAGCTGTTCTAAAACTCAAAGGAGGTCCTTCCGGAGTATTCCTTTTTTTAAATTCAATAATGATCAATTTCCCATCCCCTTTAAGACCTTTCTTTAGATTTTTCAAATAGGCTATCGGATCTTCAAAATACATGTAAGTGTCAACGATCAATACGATATCGGCCTCTTCGTCTTTTAGATTAGGGTCTTCTCGAAGTGCCAGTCGAGTTTCTATTCTGTTGCGAATAGGTTGGCGGTAAGTGATTTTTTGATTTTCAATAAATTGCAATGCTTCTTTATCTATATCAATCGCCATGATTCTTTGAACATCTGAATTTTCTGCAATGTAGATTGTAAAATAACCATAGGGCCCTGCTCCAATATCAGCCACTACTTTATCGGTCAAGTCTCCCATTTTATCTATCACTACCTTAGGCTTTTGCCAAAGCTCTCGAGCGCTATAATTACCATTTGAACTATTATTATCCGAAGGAGATTGATTGACTCCTTGATTTCCATTATTCCGCTGAGAATCAGAATTCTCATAATCATGGCTATTCGTTTGCTCATTATAATTACCTCCGTTATAATTACTTTCACAGGCAAAACAAAACAACAGACCAAACATTAAAAAATAGGTGAGTTTTATTACATTCATTTAATATAGAATTTTACTACAGGCAAATTTATCCATTATTATTCAACATCGGGTAAGAACCTGCCCAAACTTTATTGTTCGGTCTGGATAATCACACTTTAAGAACCATAATTTGAGACTTTTCGCCATCGAAGACAAAATTTGGACAGGTTCTAAATATAAAATGCTTTTTCCAAAGAAATAGTTCTCAGAAAACTTTCCCATTCCTTCATCCACTACTCAATCATCTTCAGCATCACCCGTTCCATCTTCTTTCTCATCTCACTACTTTCACAAGTGAAGTGATTACAAATAATACTGAAAGCTCTAAGCTTTCCTGATTTCGTTTCCGCATATCCGGTATATGATCGAACGCGTTTCATACCACCACTTTTGGCTCTGATTTTTCCAGCTGCATTGGTTCCTTTAAACATATATTTCAAAGCTCCGGATTGAGCTGCTACAGGTAAGGATGGTCGAAAGGAAGTATACAGTTTTTTATCCTGAGCAATCAGTCGCATCACCGTAGCCATCTGAAAACTGGACACCGTATTAAAAGGAGACAAGCCACTTCCGTCTTCTATGAAAAAATTATTCTTATTGAAATTTTTATTTTTTAAAAACTCTTGAATCACTTCCAATCCTGCATCTGGTGTTCCCTTTCCTTTTCGATCAGCCCCCAAATATCGGAGCATCGCCTCACAATAAAGGTTGATACTTTTCATATTCGTAATCTGAACAATGTCTTTTAGATTCGGAGAATAGTGTGTATAAAAGACGATTCGATTATTATCTTGAAATCCATTTCTTTCCAATTCGAAAAGACTGGTCGCTTCTTTATTGGTTTCTATATCTTGCGCTTCTAATTTTTTCATTAAATAATAAGCAGCAAAAAAAGGCGGATCAGGAATAGATCCTTTGATTGTAAAAGATGTCTTTCCAATCGGAATAGTTCCTCTGATAAATCGGGTATAATTGTAAACCGATCCAAAAATAAAAGCATGATCACCAGAGCCTTTTCCAGCTTGTGTGATTTCATTCATGTGTAGCAAATTTGGAATATGCGGTTCTACTTTTTCAACTTCAGGTTTTGCCCCGATTGTCGAGTTTCTTTTAAAAGTCAAAAAATATCTGTTCTCGTGAATATTCAATCCCCATGCTCCTGCTCCATAGTAATTCCCCATGTCTTCCCAAACCCAAGTTCGGCAATCTACTTGTGTTCCTAAAAAAGAAGCATCACCTATGATCTTTCCATTTATCTTTTTAATTCCTTTTTCTTTAATCGCCTGAACAAATTTTTCCATCACCGCATCCAGATCATTTGTTTTTTCAAAATGATCAGAACCTAGGGTCGGATCACCATAACCTTTGATGTAAACATTCCCATTCAAAACACCTGCTTCATCAATACTTCCATCATACTGCAGTTCTGTTTTGAATTTAAAATCATCACCCAACAGAGCCAAGGTCGTCGATGTAGTGACCACCTTTAGCGAAGAAGCAGGAATTAATCCTCGGTCCTTTTGGTGTTGTGCAATAATTTCCCCACTTTCGACGTCCATAACCGTCATGCTAAAACCTTGAGATTTCAATACTGGGTCCTTCGCCAATTCACCGATTGATCGCTGAAGACTCGTTTGAGCAAGAGCATTAAAAGAAAGAATCAGACTTAAAAACAAAACAAATCGATGCATATTGTTGTACTAATGAAGGTGAATAAGAGAACAAAGGAACAAGTCAGTAAGTTAAGAATGAGTTACTAAGTTAATGGACAAAAATAATTATAAAAATGAATTAACCCCAAGCTTATAAAAGCGGTATTAAGTGTACGGTATTTGGATTCTCTTAATACCGTTTCCTTTTAGTATAAAATTAAACGTTTAAGGTGTCTTTAATAAAAAATATTGTTGTCTTCCTTCTTAGCATGATAACTTATTAACTTCACTGATTGTTGACTTATTTAATAGTGAAATTACCTATTTATACCTAATTTCTAAACTTGAGCGGAATTTAAAACGGATATATTTAACAAAAATGGCAAAAGTAAATTTTTCCTGGTTAACAAAAATGGCTTGGCGAGACAGTCGACGGAATCGTAGTAGATTGACGCTTTTTATTTCTTCTATCGTACTGGGAATTGCAGCTTTGGTTGCCATCAATTCTTTTAGTGAGAACCTAGTCAGCGATATTAGTAAGGAAGCCAAATCGCTCTTGGGAGCCGACCTGACCCTTGAAAGTAACCAACCATTGGATTCGATTATCGCTCCAGTTTTTGATACGATTGCTGTAGATCAATCTCGATCTGTAGATTTTGTATCGATGGTACTCTTTCCAAAAAACGGAGGAACTCGACTTGCTTTTATAAAAGCTTTCGAAGGAAACTTCCCTTATTACGGAAAATTCAACACGACACCAGAGCAAGCTTATCAAACTTTTAAAACAGGACAAAAAGCCCTCGTTGATAAAACCCTCATGATTCAATATGACCTCAACCCAGGTGATAAAATCAAGGTCGGAGAACTTACTTTTGAAATTGAAGGGAAACTAAATTCCGTTCCCGGACAAGCAGGCATTGCTTCTTCAATTGCACCTGCTGTTTATATTCCGATGGCATACTTGGATGGTACAAAATTGGTTCAGCCAGGTAGTCGGGTTGATTATCAGTATCAATTTAAAATGCCTGACACAGTCGATGTTGATTCCCTAAAAAAAGAATTTCGAGAAACACATTCTGAGTTATCTTATAGGGACAATTCTGTTTCTGAACGTCAGGCAAGAATTGGAAATTCCTTGGGCAACATGAATACTTTTTTAAATTTAATTGGATTCATCGCTTTACTACTTGGATGTATTGGAGTAGCAAGTGCTGTTCATATTTATGTAAAAGATAAATTGCCAACAGTTGCCATTCTTAGAACGATTGGAACAAGCGGAAGTCAAGCTTTTTGGATTTATATGATACAGATTATTGCGATGGGGTTGATTGGCTCACTCATCGGAGCAGTACTTGGAAGTTTGATACAAGTCATTCTACCTGCTGTGTTTGGAGAGTTCCTTCCGGTAGATAAAGTGAGTACAAATATTTCTTGGTCAGCAATTGGTCAGGGGATTTTTATCGGCCTTGGAATTGCCCTATTATTTGCGCTTTTACCTTTGCTGAGTATTAGAAGAATTTCACCACTTCGAACTTTAAGAGCTTCCTATGAAGCGGATACGAATTCGCAAGACCCCTTGCGTTGGTTGGTTTTTATTTTAATCGCTTTGTTTATTGCTGGTTTCACTTATTGGCAAACCAAATCAATTCAAACCTCCATTGCTTTCACAATTGGTGTTGGACTTTCTTTTTTATTGTTAGCAGGAGTAGCAAAATTATTGATGATTGTTGTTCGGAAATTTTTCCCTGTCAAATGGAGTTATGTCTGGCGACAAAGTATTGCGAATTTATATCGACCTAATAATCAGACTTTGATTTTGATGGTTTCTATTGGCTTGGGAACTGCATTAATTTCCATTTTATTTTTCACTCAAGAAATGCTGCTCAGTCAAGTTGCTATTTCCGGATCAGGTGACCAACCGAATATGATTCTTTTTGATATTCAGCCAGAACAAAAAGATCAGTTGATTGATATTACCGAATCTTTTGACATGCCAATCATCCAACAAGTTCCTATTGTAACGATGCGTTTAGATGAGATTAATGGTATTGATAAAAAGGCTAGAATGGAGGATACAACTTCAACGACTCGACGATGGGTTTATAATCGAGAATATCGAACAACTTACCGAGATACACTTATTGATACGGAAGAAATTTTAAAAGGAGCCTGGCATAATACACCACCCAAAGATGGCGAAACAATTTATGTTTCTTTAGCAGAAAGTATTGCAGAAGATATGAATGCAGAAGTAGGAACAGAAATCGTTTTTAATGTTCAAGGTGTACCCATCCAAACCACCGTAGGGAGTATTCGTAAAATCAATTGGAATCGAGTTCAAACGAATTTCTTTGTTGTGTTTCCTTCAGGTGTTTTAGAACAAGCACCTCAATTTAATGTCTTGGTGACTCGAGTAAGCGACCCTGAGCAATCCGCTCGATTTCAACAAAAGGTAGTGGAAACTTATTCTAATGTCTCGGTGATTGATTTGACTTCGATTTTAAAATCCGTTGATGACATCCTAAGTAAAGTATCTTTTGTGATTCGCTTTATGGCTTTATTTAGTATCCTCACGGGATTACTGGTATTGATCAGTTCCGTTGTGATTAGTAAATACCAAAGAATTAAAGAGAGTGTTTTATTAAGAACACTTGGGGCCAATCGAAGACAGATTCTGGCGATCAATGCTTTTGAGTATTTTATGATTGGAACATTAGCAACACTTACGGGAATTATTATTTCCGCAGTAGGAAGTTTTCTACTAGCAAAATTTAGCTTTAATATTCCATTCTCACCAAGCTTGATTCCTCCATTTATTTTATTCTTAAGTATTACAGGCTTGACCGTTTTGATTGGATTATTTAATAGTCGAGATGTTTTGAATCGTCCGCCTTTGGAGGTTTTGCGGAGTGAGGTGCAGTAGATTAAGGAGTGAGGCGTGAGATAAAACTAGGGTTTAGTTTTTGATTAAAAAAAATCAACTGATGAACAAAATAGTATACTACGTTGCAAGTTCAATTGACGGTTTTATTTCTGGAGAAAACGAAGACATAAGTGGTTTTTTAGGAGAAGGCAACGGTGTTCAAAAATACCTTGCCGACTTAAAAAAATTTGAAACGGTAATCATGGGTCGAAAGACTTATGAATTCGGTTATAAATTTGGATTAAAACCAGGCGATCCTCCGTATCCACATATGGATCATTATATATTCTCAGAATCCTTGGCTTTTGAAAATGCCAAAAGCAATGTAAAAATCAAGAAGCTTGACCTAGATGAAATAAATAAAATTAGGAAAGTTTCAAAGACCGATATTTACCTATGTGGTGGTGGACTTTTTGCAGGATGGTTATTAGAGAACGAACAAATTGATATTCTGAAGCTGAAAGTAAACCCATTGATTTTAGGAAAAGGAATTAAATTATTTGGCGATTCAAAAAAAGAGTACCACTTAGACTTAACCGATACAGAAGTGTATGAAGCTGGCTTACTGATTAATACTTATAACATCAAATATCATTAATGACATCTCTTATATTCCTCCTTCTTAATTAAAGTTGTTCAGAAAAAATAATCAATATTCTTTCGCTCCTATTCCGTTTCATACCCAATATGAAAAAGCGCATCTCCCTGACTTACCACTGGTGTATTATTATGGCCGATAATATAGCCATCTTTTTTAGCAAAAATTCGGATAGCCGTTTCTCCATAAGGGTCATTCAAAACACCTAAAGGTTCACCAACACTTACCTTAGCACCTGATTGTTGGAACCATCGGAACAAACCTGATCGGTCCGCTCGAATCCAACTGGTTTTTTCAAAATGAATAGGTTCAGTAAGTGGAGCAATATCATTTTCTATCATACCTTCTGAAAACAAAACGCGTTGTATTCCTGCCAATCCATGTTCTATAGAAACCCCATCAAATCTAAGTGATTCTCCACCTTCAAAAACCAGAATAGGTTTATTCATTCCCATCGCCACTTTTCTTAAAGTCTTAGGAATATTAGGTTTCTCGATTAGATAAGGTGCGCCAAAAGCTTTCGCTAATTCTTCCGCTTTCTTATCTCCTTTTGTATATCGGATTTGCGGATAATTATATCTGGCTGATCCTCCCGTATGGAAATCCAAGCCGAAATCTATCAAAGGTAAAATCTTTTTAGTCAAAGTTCCTGCTACTCTAGATGCTAAGGAGCCGCTCATATTTCCAGGAAAACTTCGATTGACATCTTTACCTTCTGAAGCGTCTCTGGAGAAGTTGATAAATCCATAAATATTTAAAAGAGGAATAGCAATTACACTTCCTCTTTTTAAATTTTTAAACATTCCTTGTTCAATCGTTCTCCTGACAATTTCTACTCCATTGATTTCATCGCCGTGTACACCGCCTTGGACCAAAACAACAGGTCCAGGATTCTTACTTCGATAAACATGAATCCTAAGATTGATCACCGTTCCGGACGGTAATCTTGCGACATTTAATCGCACAATCTCATGGCTTCCAGGTTCTATATTTTTTTTATTTATTACTAAATTATTTGACATAGGTGTTTATCTTTTTGAAAATAGCTAGCTTATCATTTCACGCAAAGTCGAAGCTGTCATTTCGAACAAAATCGAAAAATCAAGCTTCCATCTCATGCTTCCTTTGAGTCTGAATTCTACTTTCTACTAAATCTAAAATCTTCCCCGCAACATTAATTCCGGTTGTTTTTGTAATCCCTTCTAAACCTGGTGATGGATTAACTTCTAAAACCAAAGGTCCACGATCAGATTGTAACATGTCTACTCCTGCGATATCAAGTCCTAAAACCTTGGTCGCTTTCAAAGCGGTTTCAATTTCCCTATCGGTTAATTTAATGTGGATAGCTGTTCCTCCTCTATGGAGATTAGAACGAAATTCTCCAGGTAAAGCTTTTCTTTTCATAGCCGCAACGATCTTTCCATCAACGACAAAAGCTCTGATATCTGCTCCGTTTGATTCTTCAATAAATTCCTGAACGATAATCCGTTCTTTTATTTTATTAAAAGCTTCAATCACCGATTCCGCAGTCTTCCTTGTCTCTGCAAGTATCACGCCCAACCCATGTGTACCTTCAAGCAGTTTTATAACAATCGGGGTCCCACCAACAGCGTCAATTACTTTTCCTACATCTGGGGTAAAATCAGTATAAGCAGTTCTCGGAACACCTAGATTCTCCATGGCTAACAATTGCAAACACCGCAATTTATCTCGCGATCGCAACAAGGCATCAGAGCTTGCTGCTGTATAAATTTTCACCATTTCGAATTGCCGAATAATCGCCGATCCATGAAAGGTAACCGAAGCTCCAATCCTTGGAATTACTGCATCAACATTCGTCAAGCGTTCTCCTTCATAATAGATCGCAGGTTTTCCGCTTTCAATCAAAATATTGCACCTAACATGATCAACTACTCGCATGTTATGGCCTCGTCTTCGGCCTTCATAAGCCAGACTTTGAGTGGAGTATAATCCAGGCCCTCTGGAAAGTATTACTATATTCATCTAGAAAAAATTGATTAATTTCTTTTTTGACGCAGCTATGTGGTGTAAGTTACTAATCCCGGATTCAAGATAGTAAAAAGATTGGAAATTGGAAGAAACAAGTAATCAAGTAGTAAAATAGTCAAGAGGTCAAGAACACTAAGTCCTTGGTCTCTTACCCTCTGATCACTTCTTCCTGCTGCAACTTGTTCACTTAATTAACTTGCTAACTTGTCAAAAATCTCTATCTTGGTCTATATCACAAAACAAAAAACAAAATGGCCTCAGAAACTCCTTCGTACAAAAAAGATGATCCACGTATAATTAATGGTTGGTCGATGTTTGATTGGGCAAATTCTGCATTTGCATTGGTTATCACAACGGCTATCTTTCCTGGCTACTTGGAAAATGTATTAGACGATGAATTCCTGTTTCTGGGAATCAATATGAAAAATTCGGCCATCTTAGGTTTTTCAATTTCCTTCGCTTATTTGATCATTGCTTTGTCTTTGCCCCTGCTCACAGGTATTGCAGATTATGGAGGTAAAAAAATGCCTTTCATGAAATTCTTTACCCGACTAGGAGGATTGGCTTGTTTTGCTTTATTCTTTTTTGTAAGTCAAGATACCATGTGGATTGGTTTGACTGGATTTATTTTGGGTGTCATTGGATTTGCAGGAGGGCAGGTTTTTTATAATTCTTATTTGCCGGATATTGTTACAGAAGCAAAATATGATGAAGTCAGCGCCAGAGGTTTTGCTTTTGGATATATTGGTAGTGTGATCCTTTTGGTTTTCAATCTGATCATGATTACCTTTCCGGAAACCTTCGGATTGAATAATCTAATTGGTGAACCGGGTAGTTTTTTCGGAGACAGTCCTGGAGCACTTGCTGCAAGATTATCTTTCATCATGGTTGGTATTTGGTGGATTGGATTTTCTCAGATTACTTTTAATCGACTTCCGGTAGCTAAAGATCAAAAGCTTTCTTCAGACATTTTATCAAAAGGATATCAGGAGATTAAAAAAGTCTGGAGAGAATTAAAAACACGAGTTCAAACCAAACGATTTTTAATTGCTTTCTTTTGTTATAGTGCAGGAGCACAGACTGCGATTTTCCTAGCTTCTATTTTTGCGATTAAAGAACTTGGTTTTGAAACTTCAGAGCTAATTATCGTTGTTTTGATTTTACAAATCGTAGCGATTGCTGGTGCTTATCTGGCAGCTAATCTTTCTAAAAAACTAGGTAATAAGAAAGTCTTGATCGGTATTCTATTTATCTGGACAGCCATCTGTATTATCGGATATTTTGTGGAAGGAAAAACTAATTTTTATATACTAGCGGCCGGAGTTGGTCTAGTCATGGGTGGCGTACAATCTTTATCGAGATCAACTTATTCGAAATTGATTCCAGAAGATACTAAGGATACTGCCTCTTACTTTAGCTTTTTCGATGTGCTCGAAAAGGTGGCGATTACTTTAGGGACTTTGACTTTTTCTTTGCTGGATCAACAGTCTGGAATGCGGGCCAGTATCTTAGGATTGTCTGTATTTTTTATTTTGGGCATTGTTATTTTGAGCACAGTAAAGTCGGAGCGTTTGATGCCTAAGAGATAATTTTTAAAAATACTCTTACAAAATCATGTCTATCTATATTGAATTAAACT
Organism: uncultured Saprospiraceae bacterium; assembly: GCA_937921595.1. GTDB lineage: Bacteria > Bacteroidota > Bacteroidia > Chitinophagales > Saprospiraceae > JAHDHW01. Next base: position 1,703 of record CAKZTD010000009.1, on the reverse strand, counting down.
TTCATGGAAAGCACTCAATTAACTAAACATTTAAAATTACCTTTTCAATTTAATGTGCAAAAATTGAAAAGTGAATTAGAATCTCTTTTGAAAACAAAATGGATTCCACATTTTAATGCAGATGGGTATGATGGAGAATGGAATTCTATCGCCTTATATGCTCAGGATGGTGATGAATCTAATATTTCTGCTGATCCAAATGTGAGTTCAACATTAAAAGAAACACCAATCTTAAACAACAGCAAATACCTCAAAAAAGTTATTGAACAGATCAAATGCCCTTTACTTTCTGTCCGACTATTAAGGCTAGGAAAAGGTGCATTTATAAAACCTCATCGCGATTACAATCTAGGGTATGAAAATAATAACTTCAGAATACACATACCTATTATCACCAATCAACAGGTTAGTTTTATTCTTGATGGAATAAAATTAAATATGGAGGAAGGACAATGTTGGTATACCAATGTAAATTATATTCACTCTGTTTCAAACAATGGAGAATCAGACAGAATTCATCTTGTCATTGATTGCGAAAGAAATGAATGGTCAGACCGCCTGTTTTTTTCAATGGCTCCAGAAAGTAGTTTTTTCCCAAAAGAAAAAAATAATTATTCTTTAGACATGATGAAAAATATGATCGAAGAATTGAAACTGATCAATACCGCAGGTGCTAAAGAAACGATTGAAGAACTTCTGTCCAAAATCAAAACTATAGAGTCAACATAAACTCAATGAAAAAATCTACTCTTTTTATAATCTTAATTTTAATCTCAACTAATATCTTCTCTCAAATTCCAAAGGAATCAGAGTCAGCTTTTATTAACGGAAAGAATATTTATTATGAAGTTTATGGTGAAGGAGAACCCTTGTTTCTTTTACATGGTTACACGCTTTCTTCTCAGTCATGGTTACCTTACGTCGAAGACTTTGATAAAGAATATAAAGTTTACCTCGTTGACTTAACTGGACATGGAAAATCTGATGCCTTTAAAGAAGACCTATCTATAAAATCTGTAGCGGAGGATCTTAATGCCTTAATTCAATATTTAAAATTGGATAAAATTAAAGCAATTGGTTTCAGTTTTGGAGGTGATGTTCTTTATCAACTTGCCTTAATGAATCCATCTTTGATAGAATCAATGATCACAATCGGAGCTGTAGGGACTTGGACTATCAATGATTTTCCTACTTACCAAAAAGCTTTTACTTTTGAGAATAGAATCAATTTTCCATGGTTATTAAAGTACCACGGAACAGATGATAAAATTAAAGCCTTAATGGATCAATTTAAGAATTATACGGTCATGGTCAGTAATGAAGAATTGCAAACCATAAAACCTGAAGTCTTAATCATGATTGGTGATGATGATGAAGGCATGGACTTAGAAGAGGTCGTTAGAGTTAAGAAAAACCTACCTAAATCTGATTTATGGATATTACCGAATGTAGCACATGGCGCTCATGAAGGAGAAACCAAGGGAGAGTTCGTAACAAAGTCTAAGGCCTTTCTATCTAAAAAATAAATCGCAATGAATGATAAACTAAAACAGAACAAACAAAATGCGATAGCTTTTTATAAAATGGCTTACGAAGGAAACCCGAAAAAAGCAGCTGATTTATATGTTGGGTCAGAATACATTCAGCACAATCCGTTAGTTGGAGATGGAATTCAACCGTTCATTGATTACTTTAATAGAATG
>CAKZTD010000008.1 GCA_937921595.1 uncultured Saprospiraceae bacterium | reverse complement strand
TATGATATTTTTGATGAGTATCGATATTTTGAACCGGGAACGGAATTCAATATCGTTGAATACAAAGGGAAAAGAATTGCGTTGACGGTCTGCGAAGATATTTGGAATATTGGAAATGAAAACCCTTTGTATACGGTTTGTCCACTTGATGAATTAAAGCCACAGAATCCAGATTTTATTTTAAATGTATCTGCATCTCCTTTTAGTTATAAACAAGCAGAAAGTCGAATCCATGTAGTGCGTTCAAATGTAGAGCGATATGGAATTCCAATGTTCTATGTCAATCATGCGGGCGCACAAACAGAATTGATTTTTGATGGCGGTTCATTGGTGATGTCTGCTAATGGAAAAATCCATGATGAGTTACCTTATTTTGAAGAATGTGTTAGAGTGTATGAATTAGATGCGGTGATGAAAGGGGAGGAGGATAGACCTCAGTTCAAAGATAAAATGACATTGATTCATGATGCGATTGTATTGGGGATCAAAGATTATTTTGGAAAATTAGGATTTAAAAAAGCGATCCTTGGATTATCAGGAGGAATTGATTCTGCAGTGACTGCTGTATTAGCCGTTCGTGCATTGGGAAAAGAAAATGTTCGAGTGGTATTGATGCCTTCCCAATATTCTTCTGATCACTCCGTCAATGATGCAAAAGAATTAGCAGAAAACATGGGCATCGAATATGACATTGTTGCGATCAAGGAGGTTTATGATTCTTACATGAATTTATTGGAGCCTCAATTTGCAGGATTGGATTTCAATGTGACCGAAGAAAATATCCAAGCTCGGATTCGTGGAATGATTCTCATGGCGATGTCCAATAAGTTTGGCAACATTGTCCTCAATACTTCTAACAAAAGTGAAGCGGCTGTTGGTTACGGAACCTTATACGGAGATATGTGTGGCGGGCTTTCGGTGATTGGAGATGTTTATAAAACCGAGGTTTTTGAACTGGCGAGATTTATGAATAAAGACGGAGAAGTCATTCCTGAAAATACAATTACAAAACCACCGTCTGCGGAATTGCGACCAAATCAGAAAGACTCTGACAGTTTGCCTGCGTATGATATTCTCGATGCTATTTTATATCAATACATTGAGCAGCAACAAGGGCCTCAGGAAATTATAGATATGGGGTACGATGAAGCCTTGGTTCGTAGAGCATTGCGATTGGTAAATATAAATGAGTTTAAAAGATATCAAACCGCACCAGTGATTCGGGTTTCTCCAAAAGCATTTGGAATGGGCCGTAGGATGCCGATCGTTGGAAAGTATTTATCCTAAGAGATATGGTTATGTAGTTATATGGTTATGATAGAGTATTTTCAACATAACCATATAACTACATCACTACATGCTTAATTAAATTTATGACGTTAGTTTAGCAAACACTATTCAGTTTTATTCTTACATTTAAACTGTTCGACAATTTCCTTTCTTTTTTATCTCCTTTTGAAGTGATTTTTCTTTTTTTTAAATCTGGAATGCCAATGAATTTCTCATTGTAACTTTTCTATAGATTTTTTTGAGATGAATAAAAATCATTAGGGAGTGGTATGCCTTTTACTCACATTTAAAACTTTTTTTATGAAAACTAAATGTACATTATTAATTTTTTTAGGCACTTTTCAAATTTGTTTTTGCCAATACTCCCCTCCAAATTTTTTGTTTAATGACCTCAGCACTGTGCCTTGTCCTTTTGATAATTCGCAAGAGATATTGACTGCGGATTTTTGGTCGATTTATCAAACGCAGAATGATCAATGGGATGGACCTGTTGATAGCACACAATGCATTGAGGTGTATGAAGATGGATTCAATATCAATTTTGCCTTAAATCAAATTGATTTGGATAAGCCCATTTTTGTTAGGAGTAAATTGGAAGAAGTAGATCCTCGATTGCTTAATAATGATTTTTTATACAATGGAAACTTTAGTTTTGTAGTAGATGATGGGATTGAGATCAATTTAAATAATGATTGTGAAAATGATCTTTGCTCTGGACTTTTGGTCAGTATAGAAATACCAAACGAGAGTGGAACTGGCGTAAGTCAACGAGAATATCGAAAAAGTGTGAGTGAGTCGTTTAATAATAATTATCAGGCAAGTTTTTGCTATGCTACAGAAAAATTTGATTCACCAATTCTAAAGGAGTACATTTTAAAAATTACTTTAGACCCAGAAAGTACAGGGGAATGGATCCAACTTAGAAGTGCTTTTAATGAAGGGTTCGATGAGTATAGCACTTATAAAATTACAGATTTAGAAATACCTGATTTTTATTATGTGGATACAAGTTATGTGTATAGCTTGATAAATTTGGCGGGGATTTTTGAAGCGACTAACTTTTTAGTGATGTATGCTGATACGACTTATCCTAGTACTCAGAATCCAAGTTATGTAGATATTACACCGACTCCTAATGTTCCTACACAAGAATTTATAGATATAATAGTTGAGGACTTTCAAACCTTGGTTTTTCAGCCTTTTGCTTTTTTGAGAGGAGGACTGATTGAAGGAAGTGATTCTCTTCGTCATCATTATAATCTCATCAATAATGGAGCGGAGATATGTATGTATACTCTTATTGAATTCGTTTTTTCAGGATCAAATGGATATATGCACCAAGGCGGAAATATCGACTTCCACGGAACGACCTCTTGTTTCATGTTCCGCCACGGAGGCGAACTACGTGTTGCCGAAAATGCCTATCTCCAATACGGAGATGGGGGAGAAGGTATCCTAGCTTTAGGCGAACGATCAAGAGTTAATTTAGAAACAGGAAGTTCTCTTGTCATCGACAACAAAGTTATGCTTATAGATGTAGTCGATAATTTTGAACAAGAAATAAAAGTTGATTTGCAGCCCGGAAGTTTATTGGCTTTTGGTCTCAATGCAAGTATTCGTCGAGCAGCGGGGGAGGATGGAAATCAAATGCTCAATGTATATATGAACGGTGGGATTTTAGATGATCATAAATTAAGCGAAGAAGAACGATCGATGATTAATCGAATTTATCCAGAATCAAGTCGTGATTTTTATCCAGAGGAATCTATTTTTATTTATCCGAATCCTGTGCAATCAGCATTGACGTATCGCTATGATAGTGAGTTTGAAGAGTTTGTTGGGGTAGAAGTTTTAAATGCCAAAGGGCAAATTGTTTATAAATCAAAACATGCTATGGTAGAAGGAATAAATGATATTGTGTTTGATTTTAGATCTCCTATTCAAGGAGTTTATATTCTTAGATTGGAAACGGCAAAAGGAGTGAGAAGTGCGAAGTTTATAAAATAAAAAGGATTTCTAAAATCCTGAAATCAAAAACGCCTTTCCAAGATATCTTGGAAAGGCGTTTTAAAATATATTGATAATTTAAACTTACCGTTTATTTAATCGTTGAGTCGTGATGACTTTATTGTCATATCCAATTATTTGAACGAGGTACATTCCTTTTCTCAAATCAGCAACATTGTACTTCATCCCTTTTTCAACTTCAAAAGATCTAGCTTCTCTGCCCATTACATTTAAAATGGTAATCTTTTTTACATCCTTAGAATCTGAAAGGCCGATAAAATTAGCAGCTGGATTAGGATATACAGAGATTTTTTTCTTTTTAGCTTTAGTCGTTAAAGCAATAGATGTCTTCGGTGAAGAGTCATCGTTATAGTTATCATTCCCATTGCCACAACCTTGACAATCTCCGCTATACTGCGCGCTGGCAGTAAAGGCAAAAACAAAAACAATAAAAACAGATAGTAAGGTTCTTTTCATGAGAAAAATATTTATGCAGTAATATAACGATTATTATACAAAATAAAAGATTAAAATCATTAAAACAAGGGAGAAGTAAGAGGATTAATCTTTTTTTAACATAATTAGAACAATAAATAAGGGTTAGAGTTCAATAAACTAAAACAAAAATTGCACCAATGCTTGTTAAAACAACTTATTATTTGGAGTTAATTTTCTGAAAGGCATTAATTGAGATAAGCTTTCTATCTAGATCATATAGCTTTAAAAAATACAACCCATTAGTTAAATTGTTAATATGAATACGAGCGTTTTCTGAGAATGTTTGGATGAGAAGACCAGTACTTGAATATATTTCTAAAAAATGGTAAGCATTTCCTTCAACAAAAATTTGTTCAGTCGCAGGGTTAGGGAAAACCTTAATTTTGTTTTTTAAAGCTTGAGTAGTACTTACTGGTTCAGCGTTTCCAAAGTAAGTAGCATAGATTACCTGATTGGTATCCTGAACTAGAAAAAATCGGAGATCAACTGTTCCTACACCTGAAATTCCATTGGGCAGAAAATGACAATCCAAATTTGTACTATCATAGGCAATCAAACTGAAGGTACCCATTGAGATATCTGGCGGGGCGCAAGTTACATTTGAACAAATGTAAGATTGCCAATCTTGAGGAAGGTCATTGGTGATTCTTTGCCAAGCGATGACTATAGTTTCATCAGAAAGATTTTTGATCATCGAATGTGCGGTGAAGTCTTCATCATCAGCGCTTCCATCGCCGTAGGCTGGAATAGATGTCAGCTCAAAATCCATCTGGCTATAAGCAGAAAAGGATAGAAGGAGTATCAGGATGGAAAGTATAGATTTCATTGTATTGACAAGATCATCTTTTTTTTTGAATAAAAATGTCAATACAGAGATAGTTCAGTATTTCTCTAAAATAACGAAGCCCTTTTGACATTACATCAAAAGGACTTCGAAAATATTATCGTTTAGAAACTTAGTTTATCTTTAATTTCAGAGTTTTAGTAGAGCTACTATCCTCATCAGTTAATTTTACTAGATAGATACCTTTTGGTAAATCTCCAACAAAATAACTCGTTTCATTCGCACCAAATGATCTAACTTCTCTTCCAAGAATGTTATAAACCAATACCTGATCTACGATCTGTGCATTTTCCAATTGGAAAAAGTCTGTAGCTGGATTTGGGTACATCGTGATTTGAGCTTCCTCGATTTCATTAGAACTTAGCGGCAATAAATCAACATTGATCGTCACTGTTTGTAAAATTTCATCGTTTGCATTATTGATAACATTCACAACGAAAGTTCCCATACCTGCTACGTCATTTGGACGAACATGATATTGAAATTCACCTACTTCTCCAGCTGCAATCGTAAAATCAAGCGTTAAGGTATTAGGTAAGCCACAGTTGCCAGGAACTGTACAAACCCAAGAATCCCATGCCTCTGGTCCTGTACCATCAGGAGTTTCTCTTTCCCATCTAAGGCTTAATTCTCCTTGAGTGACATTTGTCATGGCAGTATGTGCCTCAGGATCACTAGACTCTCCTACAGTCCCCGTAATTGTAAGTACTGAATCGGCAAGGGTTACCATCTGTGCAGAAACAGAGGTCATTGCGAAAGCGAATAATATCGTTGAAAGTATAATTTTCTTCATTTCTATTAAATTTTATTTAGTTGTGAACAACAAAAATACGGAATTAACTATTCAATTGCATCTTCTGGACTATAGTTGTTCTGTAAAATATTTTACATACTCGTCGATTGACATGGTTCCAACATCACCTTCGCCTTGTTTTCGAACAGCAACATTACCTGATTCTGCTTCTTTTTCTCCGATAATTAGCATGAATGGAATCTTCTTCAATTCCGTATCTCTAATCTTACGTCCAATTTTTTCTGAACGGTCATCGATGATTCCTCTGATGTCATGAGCCGCTAATTTCTGTTGAACTTCTTTTGCGATGTCATTGTATCGATCACTAATTGGTAGAATCGCAAACTGTTCAGGAGCCAACCATAATGGAAATTTACCGCCACAGTGTTCGATCATTACTCCAATGAATCGTTCCATAGAACCAAATGGCGCTCGGTGAATCATAACTGGACGATGCGTCTGATTGTCAGATCCAGTGTATTCTAATTCAAAACGATCCGGTAGGTTATAATCAACCTGGATGGTTCCCAATTGCCAAGAACGACCCAAGGCGTCTTTCACCATGAAGTCTAATTTTGGACCATAGAAAGCAGCTTCTCCATAAGCAGTAACAGTCTTAAGACCTACTTCTTTGGTTGCTTCAATGATGGCATTTTCAGCTTTGTCCCAGTTTTCATCAGTACCGATATATTTTGCACCATTATCAGGATCTCGTAAAGAAATCTGAGCAGTTACATCTTCGAAACCAAATTTGCTCAATACATGCAAGGTCAAATCCAACACATCCAAGAACTCACCTTTTACCTGATCCGGCGTACAGAAAATATGCGCATCATCTTGGGTAAATCCACGAACTCTTGTCAATCCATGTAATTCTCCACTTTGCTCATATCGATAGACCGTTCCAAATTCTGCGATTCGGATAGGTAACTCTTTGTAAGAATGTGGACGATGACCATAGACCTCACAGTGATGAGGACAGTTCATCGGTTTCAATAAAAACTCTTCCCCTTCTCTAGGTGTGCTGATCGGCTGGAAGCTATCTTCACCATATTTTTCATAATGACCAGAAGTCACGTACAATTCTTTCTTTGCAATATGAGGAGTGATCACAGGATCGTAACCTCTTTTTATTTGTTCTTCTTTTAAAAAGTTTTCCAAACGAGTTCTTAAGGCGGTACCTTTTGGTAACCAAATCGGAAGACCAGCACCTACTTTTTCAGAAAACATAAACAACTCCAATTCTGCTCCTAATTTTCTGTGATCTCGTTTTTTAGCTTCTTCTAAAAGCTCAAGATATTGAGTGAGTTCTTTTTGTTTTGGAAAAGACACGCCATATATTCGAGTCATTTGCTGACGACTTTCGTCTCCTTGCCAATAAGCACCAGCGATGTTCATTAATTTAACTGCTTTGATCTTTCCAGTATCTGGAAGGTGTGGACCTCGACAAAGGTCAACAAAATTACCTTGTTGGTATAAAGTCAAAGTTTCATCAGCTCCTCTTTTTTCAATCAGTTCAATTTTATACTCATCTCCTTTTTCTTTAAAGTAAGCTAGTGCATCTTCTTTAGAAATTGGTTTTCGAACATAAGCATTTTTCTCTCTGGCTAGTTCCAACATCTTTTGCTCGATCTTTGGAAAGTCATCTGAAGATATATGGTGTTCTCCCGGATCGATATCATAGTAGAAACCATTATCTGTTGCTGGACCTGTACCTAATTTGATGCCTGGATAAACCGCTTCCAAAGCTTCCGCCATCAAGTGAGCAGAAGAATGTTTGAAAGTGAATTTTCCATCATCATCATTCCAAGTGTTTAATTGAAGTGCAGCGTCTTGATTAATTGGGCGAGTAGCATCCCAGATTTCTCCATCTACTGTTGCGGAAAGCACATTTCGAGCTAGGCCTTCGCTAATGGATTGTGCAATTTCCATTGCAGTAGTCCCTTGTTCATATTGTCTTACATTGCCATCCGGAAAAGTAATATTGATCATCGGTTGTTTCTATTTGTGTAAAGCAAAAATATTTACTAGTCTACGATTAATCGCATTGAAAAGTTCAAGCGAGGGGCAAATTTATTAATTTTTGAAGACATATGTTATTAAGAGTAACAAAGTTATCATGTTAACAAGTGAATAATTTAGGAAAACTCGAATTTATTGCTCACTTATTCACTTGGTAGTTTTTTAATTCTTTCTCATGAACAACCTAATCGCCAAATCTGTTATATTGGTATCTATAAAGAATCAAAATCCATATAAATCATGTCAATAAAAGTAATATCAAAAGAACGTCAAGCTTATGGAGCGTTCAACGGTGGAGAAATTGTAGAAAATAAACCAATAGGATTTCCGCGAGAAGGTGGTGAAACCAAGCCATATTCTAACCTGTTTTACTGGGCTTATGCAGAAGCGAAAGTGGATAGTACCATTGGTCTACATCCGCATGAAGGGTTCGAAATTATGTCATTTGTATTGAATGGATCTATCCGTCATTATGATACAAAGTTGAAAGAATGGCGAGCACTTAGTGCTGGAGATGCTCAGATTATTCGGGCAGGAAATGGGATTAGTCATGCGGAGCACATGAATAAGGATTCGGTGATGTTTCAAATTTGGGTTGACCCAAATCTTGATAAGACTCTAAAGCAGCCTGCATCGTATGATGATTACAAATCAGCTGATTTTCCAGTAAAAGAATTTGATCATTATAAAGTGAAAACTTATTCTGGCGATGGTGCGCCTTTAATGATGGATGCTCCTGGAATTTCTATTCGAGAGGTTCTTTTCGAACAAGGTTTTGAGTATCCATTAAATACAGATAAGATTTATTCTATCTATGTGCAGAAAGGAGATTTTAATATGAATGAAGAGAAAGTGAAACAGGATGATTTTGTATTGGTAGAAAATAGTGAAATGTTGAAAGTGGAAGCTAATGCTTCAGGAAAGTTTTTTGTTATTGAATCTCCAGTTTCGGCAGGATATAAAACTTATGCGGAGATTATGCAGGAGCGAATGAAAAGATAAATTTGAGTAGTGATTGTATCACCCGAAGTGATACAATCACTTATAAAGTTTTAAGCAACTTCAAAAGTAAGTTTTACATTTACTCTATACTCTGAAACGCTATCTCCATCAACAACGACACTTTGACTTTGTACATAAGCTGACTTAATATTTTTTACAGATTTCGATGCTTTTTTTACTGCTTTACGTGTTGCATCTTCCCAGCTCTTGTCTGAGCTTGCTAAAACTTCGATTACTTTGAGAATGGCCATGATTGAATGTTTTTAAATTTTAAAAAATAAGATTTGATTATATGTAATGAAGGTAACGTTTGCACATCACCTTTGCATTTTCTATTTTACTAATTGGCTATTTTGGATTATTTGCTATTCGCAACTTCTTTGATTTTTGCGTAAAGCTTATGTTCGTCTCCTGTAGAATATTTTCTACTGTGATAAACAATCTCACCATCTTTATCAAAAATGAAAGATTGCGGTAAGCCGTTTAATTCACCAGGCATGACTTTTCGGAATTCGCGATTGACGTCGACATAAGCATCAAAAGACCACTTACTCTCGTCTACTCTTTTTACAAAATTTTTATAATTTTTTTCAAAATCAGTAGAGATCGCGACGATGTTGAAATCTGTTTCTTTTTTCCAAGCATCAATTTCTTTTTGAATAGCTATCAATTCAAGACGACAAGGAAAACAAGTTGTTAGCCAGAACAAAACAACGGTTGGTTTGCCATTGCTTTTTAAAATATCTGACGAATTAAGCATGTTGCCTTTTGCATCCTTAAGTGCAATATCATAAGGAAAAGTAGTATTCATTTCTCCAATCGGTCGAGCAGGATCAGTCATCGTAAAACGACTTTTCTTTTTTTCTGGCTTGATTGTATCTTTTTGGATAGGTGCTACTTTGATTGGTTGAGAGGTAACCACTGCTTTAGCAACATTAGCCGTATCTGTTGATGAATTAGCACAAGCAAATACGGAAAGGATTAAAAATGTAAAAACTAAATTTCTCATAATATTGTATGTTCTTTTGGGCACTTTAGAACTTGATTTGGCTTCTGGGACTCTAAAATGCCCTTAAATATAATAATTTTTTTGTTAAGTGTTTCTTCAAACTTACTTAAGTCAGAGTCATTTTTTGAATTTCAGGTTTTCTGAAAAGCTGTTTATTTCAGTCGTTCAAGCGCATCTTTTGCTTTTTGATATCCAGGCGAAAAAACTAGTGCCTGTTCGTAATCTCTTTTAGCTTTAGCCGGATCACCTTTTAATTGTGCAGCCAATCCTCGGTAATAAAAACCTTTAGGAGACGCTGGATCGTTTTGAATAACAAAATTGAACTGATCGTATGCTTTTTGTAAAGAATCTTTTTCTAAATAGATAACGCCAGTCCTAAAGTATGCATCAACAAATTGATGATCATTAATTATGATTTGTTTTAATGTTTCCAAAGCTTCATCCAGTTTATCATTATTGTGCAAATATTCTGCCTTGGCATAAAGAGCCGTCATGTTGTTTGGATTTGCAGCTACGGCATTATCAAAGTATCGAAGAGCAATATCATTATCATTCTTTGCAAAAAGCTGACCTAATTTCATATGGACATCTGAAAGTGAAGGGTCTGTTTCGATAGCGGTTTGAAAAGCATTGATCGCTCTTGAATTGTCTCCATTCATTTCGAAATTCATTCCCATCAACACAAAAGCTTCGGCAGTATTCTTATTGATTTTTAAAACTCTATCTATAGATTTTAGAGAAGGTTCATGTTGCTTTAGGGTCAACTGAATTCGTGCAAGTTTTAAAAGACTGGTTATATTCTCCGGTTCTATTTCGACTGCTCGTTCCATAACTCTTAGAGCAGGGCCTGATTTATAATAATTTAAATAAACATCAGAGAGTAAATAATGATATTCTACATTATTCGAATCTTTTTGGAGTGCCACTGCCATGTCCGCAATTGCTTCATCATAACCTTCCATTTTGTAATATTCAACAGCTCGTTCGGCATAGAGTTTATGGTCCTCAGGATGGGCCATTATTTTACCTGATAGATCATCAATTTTTGGATTTCCAGTAGAGATAATTCGAGCAGGTTCTTCTGTTGCTTGTTCATCATTACAGGCAAAAGAAAAACCAATCAATAAGAAAGCAAGTATTTTAATATAATTCATCATTTGTATTAAGTTCTAATTTTAATTAAGATGATGTTTAAACTTTCATGATTGAGTGAAAGTGAGTAAATTTTATTCTGAATAAGGCGAAAACCGTAGACAATGCCCAAGTATTGGCGAGGCTTTTCAACGCAATTCAGGATTAAATTTGCCACATGTAGCCGATTGATGGAAATTTAAACATGATCTAAACCCAAAGTTACTTAGTTTTCGTATGATAATTAAACCAAATTGACTAGACAATGGGTTTGATTTACTGAAATCATGTTTTGAAAACGTCACTTTATTGATTTTATTCGATTAATAGCTATTCAAATTAGTCTTTATCCTGCTTTATCGGCTCTAAAATTTAGGTTTTAAATCACCCGAATAGGTGAAAAAAGAATCTATTTAAGCTCCTATATTTGATTTGTCTTTAACCCTGTTTTAAGCAGATAATATTAACCAAGATGAAAGAAAATAGTTTTTTGAAAACGGAAGTGTTCGGATACTTTCAACTTGTAGAAAAAGTGATTGGCGCTTTTGGTGTTGATCCGGAAAAAGCGAGAGGTGAAAAACAGTTGTACTGGACCATCTATCAAGGGAAGACTCCTATTTGGTTTCGGTTAAATTATATAAAATATTTCAAAGAATATTTTATTCAAGTCACTGCTCCAATTATGCGTATGCCTGAGGAGAACAAAGAAGCCTTTTCTAAACAATTGATTTCTCTAAATGCAACCTTAGTCGGTGCTGCATTTACGGAAAACAAGGGGACGGTATATATCAGTACAAGTAGAGAATTTATTGATCTCGATTTTGAAGAAGCTTGTAATTTGGTGAGCAGGGTATTGAACTATACCCGTTTTTATAATCATGCTAAACAAAATGGATTACTCAATTGGCCACCTTACGTAGCTCAAAATTCTAGCAGACCTGGTCCAAGTAGTTTGTCTTAAAGATTTCTTATTTCCGACTTATCAAAAGTACATCAATCATGGAAAAGCATATAAGTGAATATTATCAAATCATCGAAAAAGCAATATCTACACTTGGGGTAGACCCCGTAAAAACCCGAAGACAAGCTGGACAATGGTCATTAGCGAAAGGAAAAAATTCCGTATTATTATTTGTAACTCCTCAAAAAGAAGATTCCAGTAAATATTATTTCCAAGTCAGTGCTCCAATATTGAATACACCGAAGGAAGATCAATCCGGATCTTTTGAACGGCTACTCTCTTTAAACAGCCAATTGATTGGGGCAGCTTTTGTAGAGTTCCGTGGAGGTATTTATATTTCAGCGATTCGGAATACGAAACATATAAGTACTCGAGAAGCACTACTTATGATCAATCGGATTGGTAGTTATTCCAGTTTTTACAATAAGCATAAAGAAAAGGATATTCTAGATTGGCCACGATATAATCCGGCATAATTTCTTTTTAAAAATCTTGCATAACCTCTGAAACATCTAATCCTGAATTGTGATGTATCGTCGCAATTCCAAGCGCTCGGGCACTTAAAATATTCGCCTCATTATCGTCAATGAAAAGCGTTTCTTCTGCGGTAATAAAAGCATCACTCAATACGAATTCATAAATTTCCTGATCCGGTTTCCGCATGTTGATGAGGTGAGAATAATAAGACTTAGTAAAAAACTGAGCATCAAAGTCTTCTATTCCATGCGTTTCCAAGAGGTGTTTTTTGAAGTGATGCATGTGTAGACTATTCGTATTACTTAGCAAATATAAATTATACCCTTTGTCTTTTAAGCGTTGTAGCATTTCCAATCGTTGAGCAGGCATTCCCGCCAACATACTGTTCCATGCATCAATCATAGCCCGGCCGTGTGGCACTTTAGATGATTGTCGCTGAAGGGCATTGATAAAAGATTCTTCAGAATAATACCCTTTTTCGAACTGAAGAAAGATTTCTTTTGTTGATTCAGCATTAGCTAATCGGGAAAAGTCTGCGCCTAATAGTTTTTGAAACTCTGCGTTAATTCGGTCAAAATCAAGATCTAAAAGGACATTCCCGATATCAAAAATAATATTCTGTATCTCTTTCATAATTTATTTGCATAAAGGAATGCAAATATGTAAATTTGCAGCCACATAAGAAGAAATTTAAGATTTGAAATTATTAATTTTCGATTTTAAATCTCTAAAGGTCCTATAGCTCAGTTGGTTAGAGCAACTGACTCATAATCAGTAGGTCCAAGGTTCAAATCCTTGTGGGACCACAAATTTCACTATAACGATCTGTAAATCAATGATTTATAGATCGTTTTTATTTGTGGGGGACAGAATGGGGGACACTTTTCAAAAAACCTGACTTTTATCATTCGCTAGAACGTTATTCTAGTTTTGTCAATACAAAGATATAGAATTATAGCAAATGTTACTAGTCTAAGAAGTTTCAGTGCTGTTTTTCAAGGCCAAACCCCTAAGAATCTGATAGTTTATTAGTCTCTTGCTCATTCTATTTTTTTACAAATTACCACTATTCAAAGGTCTTTATCTCCAAGAGTCTTAGGGTTACATTGTCATCAATCCGGTAAGCGAGGCTGCATGATAAAACAGTCGACGCAAATTTAGGCGTAAGGTATAAATCAACCAATAATAACAAATTCGTTAGTACTATTTTCCGATCTTACGTTTTAGAAGTTGCGCATTAATGGCAACGATAATTGTACTCAAGCTCATAAAAACCGCTCCTATCGCAGGGCTCAAAATAAAACCTACTGAGTAAAGCGCACCCATTGCCAATGGAATCGCAAAAGCATTATAGCCAGTTGCCCAAATCAGGTTTTGAATCATCTTATTATATGTTGCTTTTCCAAAAAGAATCAGATTGGCAATATCATTTGGATTGCTGTTGACCAGAATGATGTCGGCAGTTTCCGCAGCTACATCAGTACCTGAGCCTACTGCTATTCCTACGTCGGCTTGTGCAAGTGCCGGGGCGTCATTGACTCCGTCTCCGGTCATCGCTACAAATTCTCCTTTCGCTTGCAAGTCTTTTATTATTTCTACTTTTTGATGCGGAAGCACTTCAGCGAAAAAGCCATCCAATCCTAATTCTTCACTCACCGCTTTGCCGACGACTTCATTATCCCCTGTAGCCATATAAACTTTAATATTATTTTCTTTAAAAACCTTGATGGCAGCAGCAGACTCTGGACGAATTTCATCGGCTAGTGCGACATAACCAGTTAGCTTTTGATCTATCAAGACAAAGACCACCGTTTCTGCTGCACTACCGTATGCACCTTCGGGGATGGTTATTTTTTCATCTCGCAAATATCCGGGACTGACGACTTTAACATCATACCCTTCGACTGTTGCTTCCACACCTTTACCGGTGATAGCTCTGAAGTTTTTTGGGGGAGGAATTTCAATATTTAGTGATTTAATTTTTTCGACAATTCCCACAGCAATTGGATGCTCGGAGCTTTGCTCTAATGCAGCAGCTAGACGTAACATATCATCTTTACCAAAATCTGGTTGAAGGCTTACATGGCGGGTAACACCAAAATCACCCTTGGTCAAAGTTCCGGTTTTATCAAAAACCAGAGACGAGATTTTACGGGACTCTTCGAATGCGGTTCGGTTCCGAATCAATAATCCATGTTGAGCAGATACCGCAGTTGAAATCGAAACGACTAAAGGTACTGCCAAACCTAGGGCATGCGGACAGGAAATCACCATGACTGTGACCATTCGTTCCAATGCAAAAACAAAATCGAAACCAAGTGCCAACCAAATAAACAAGGTGATAAATCCTGCCGAAAGTGCAATATAGGTTAACCATTTTGCCGCTCGGTCAGAGAGGTTTTGCATTTTGGATTTTGTCTTTTGTGCTTCCTGAACCATGGTAATGACTTTATTCAGGTAACTATCCTTTCCGGTGTGTTCGACTTTTACATTTAACGAACCATTGCCATTAATCGAACCACCGATCACTTGATCGTGTTTTTCTTTTTTTGCAGGCTTGGACTCACCGGTGAGCATGGATTCATTCAGATAACTTTCTCCTTCGATGATGACACCATCCGCAGGAACTTTTTCGCCGGGTTTTACTAAGATGACATCTCCACTTAATAATTCATCAAGTTTGATATCAATAACTTTTCCGTCCACTATTTTATGTGCTTCAGAAGGCATCATACTTACTAATAATTCCAGGGCTTTTGACGCTCCCAAAACGGACTTCATTTCTATCCAGTGCCCTAGCAACATAATGACTATTAAGGTAGCTAACTCCCAAAAGAAATCCTCCCCAGGTAAACCAAAAACAGTAGCTACACTATAAAAGTAAGCCACAGATATAGCCATCGCAATCAAAGTCATCATCCCCAAGGCTTTGTCTTTGGCTTCTTTAAAAAAACCTTTAAGAAAGGGGCGGCCTCCATAGAAATACACAATGGATGACAAGACAAATAACAGGTATCTACTTCCAGTAAAATCCCAAGTCACTCCCAACCATTTTTGAATCATCGGAGACAAGATCAAAATCGGAAAAGTCAATAATAAGGAAATCCAAAATCGTTTTTTAAAATCTTCAATCATCATCCGGTGATGGTCGTGCCCCATATGGCCATGACCAGGATTTGCTCCACCATGCCTTTTATGTTCGGAATGGTCGGAAGATTTTTCCATTTTCCCAGAGGGGTGATCGTACTCTTGATGTGCATCATGTTGAGCATGATCCATCGTCATTTTTATTTGAAAATCACCAACCAGCATCAAAGCTTTATTCATTTCTTCGTCAGAGACATGGTGATGCATTTCTATGTCCGCTATTGGCGGTTCAAGAGTAAGTTTGACTGATTCTATTCCTTCAATATCTTGTAATGCCGCGATGACCTTTATTTTATCTTGGTCAGTAGTCATTCCTTTTATTTTGAAAGTATGTTTCATTTTATTTGTTTTTAGCGTGATCGTTCTATTTAATTTTTATCGTTTCTTAATATTGCCTGCTTTATCACTACCTCTATTTCATTTTCTAAATTTGGAATTTCAATCCCAAAATCAGCTAGGTTTATATTAAAAACTAAACCAAGCATACAGGCTAAATCTCCTGATTGATCAAGATGATGCAATTCACCTTTCCCTATTATCTCCTTTTTTTCGTTTCCTATTTTCAACCATCCTCTAATAGTGAATTTTTGAGGTGGATGGCCATCTGTGTTAATATGCTCTAGACTGAGTACTCCTTTAAACTCTAACTCAGAATGATGAGCATGAATAAGTTGGTTTAATGAATCCGCATTAAATTTCACCTTATTCATGTCTAGCCTAAGAATGATATCAGTGGTTTCATAATCTAGTGTTATCCCTAATTCCTGAGTTGACCCTTTAAGGCTCTCTCCCTCGAATTCTCCTAGGACTTGAAGAATTGCGTTCCGGGTGTAATACACATTATTTTGAGCATTGACATTTATAATAATTACAGCAAGAAATATCAAGATTAATGTTAGCTTTTTCATATTCATATTATTTTTGAGGAAATTTCATTTTTAAATTTTGCAATTGCTTTACAATGGTATCTGCGACAAAATAATTCCGATACCATTTTCGATCTGAAGGCACAATAACCCAGGGGATATCAGCGCTACACTTTTCAATTATTTTTTCATAAACCGAATCATAGGTATCCCAATTATTGGCAGCTATATCGTCGGAAATATCATACTTCCATTTTTTATGTGGGCCTTTTTTTCTTGCCTCAATCCGTTTGGCTTGCTCTCCTTTAGTAATGTGCAAATAAAATTTTAGAATAATTGTTCCGCTGGTTTTTAATTGTTTTTCAAAACAGTTGATGAAATCATATCGCTCTTCAATGACTTCCTTAGGCAAAATTTTTTGAACTGTCGGAACTAAAATATCTTCATAGTGAGAGCGATTAAATATTTGAATCATCCCTCGCTCAGGTAGGTTCGGATAAATGCGCCACATAAAATCATGTTTCTTTTCTTCTTCTGTTGGTGTTTTAAAAGATTTGACATTGCACCCCATTGGGTTCACACAGGAAAAAACATGGCGAATTGTTCCGTCTTTTCCAGAAGTATCCATGCCTTGGAGAAGAATAAGAATAGGATGTTTGCCTTCTGCATATAATACGTTTTGCAATCCAAAAAGCTTTTTATGTAATCCGAACATCTTTGCATTAAGCGCTCTTTTAGTAACTCCTTTGGGAGGCAAGGTTGATGTTTTTTTTAGACTTTTTACTTCATTCATTGAGGTGTATTTTTTTGATATTTGCTAAAGCAAAAACGATAATGAGAAAACTTAAAAATATTTCGAGCATCACCACAAATCGAGCAATATCTGAGACTGGTGCAATATCTCCAAATCCTACTGTTGAAAACGTAGTCACACTAAAATATAGAAAATGGTACAAATTATAAATGTAAGTGTCAGAGTAAGCAGGTACGCCACTAAAGGTGGTATGGTCAAACTGAAAGAGGCAGGTATAATCTGTCGCAAAAGATAAAATACTAATACCAATTAATAATCCAAACATCCAAAGTAATCGCTCCAGAGAATGACAATATCTAATCATCTTCGACAACTGCTTCAAAATATTGGATGAAATCAGAATTGTTTTAATTACTGCTAAAATTAAAATGACAATGGGAAAAGGAAATGACTGATGATCAATAAATGACATCAAGACAATATATAATAATCCTACACCTAAGATTGTGAAAAGGAGTATAGCAGTTTTTCCTAATAATAATCTTAGGAAAGAATTCTCTTTTATATGATTTACTTTTTTGAGCATGCCTATAATTTTATACTCAATAAAGGAAGCGAGATATGATTTGCGATTTTCTCTGCAATACTAGGAGAAAGCAATTGATACAGACCACTCTTCCCATGTGTACAAATCACGATCATATCCATGTTATTTTTTATTAAAAAATCTTTGATCCCATTTTCTACTGACGCTGCATTGATTACATTACGAGTACAAGTCCCCCCACGACTACAATGAGCCATAAGCTCGTCCATATTCTCCGAAGTTTCTTTTGTTTCTCTAAATTTTTTCGGGGTATTAACAAAAAGTAAATCAATATTTGCTTTTAATAAATCTGCGAAATGAGTTAATGTATGAAACGACTTTTTAGAAACATCAATAAAATCTGAAACGAAAAGGATATTTTTTATTGGACTCAAAACAGGTGTTTTGATTATCAATACAGGAACCTTAGCATTTCTAATCATCTGCTGTGCATTACTCCCAATAACTTGCTCCTTAATTCCTTTGATTCCATTCGACCCCATCACTAAAAATTCATGCTGCCTATCGTTGAGATGTCTTAATATCTCCTCTTTCCCAGCATCAAAGACTAAGGAGCTTTCTGCCTTTACATTATTCATTTCTGCTTTTTTGACCCATCGGTTTAATTTACTTTTAGCCCGTCCTATGGCATGAAGGGTTTCTGGATAATGTTCCTCTTTTTCTTTTGACAGTTTAATCCAATCGACTGGAGTAGATTGTAGGTGTAAAAAATTAACTTCCGCTTTTGCCAATTTCGCTAACTGAATAGCATATTCCGATGCGGCATTCGCACATTCAGAAAAGTCAGTAGGTATCAGAATTTTTTTCATAATTTGTAGGTTAAAATCTGTTCTCGAAATAGTTATCCTTTCATTTTTAAAGCCATCTCAGAACTCAATGCTTCTGCATATACTCCATAGGCATCTATCAAAACTCCTTTTATTCCATCTTTGGATTCAATAGCAAATAAGATAGAATTATCATCTGTTGAACTGTCTCCTTCAAAGCGGTAAAGTTCTTTTACTTCAAAATCTTCAGGATGCAATTGCAAGGCTAAAGAAGTGCATTCGAGACAGTGTGGTTTTAGGTTAAAATCATTGGTATAACCTCTTGCTTTTAAATCCTGGAGTGCATCTATTAAATTATTGTAATTTTTCATTTCCATTTATTTATATTAATTATCAAATTAATGTTTCGTCACTTAACTATCTCGGTGGTGAAATAATCCCCATTATTTTCTGTAAACCTTTGCGAAACAATGCCTTTTTTCTCATCAATTTCTTCGTAAAAATCATATTCAATTTTGGCAACTCTAATTCCAAGAACATAGGCTTTCATGCTTAATTTCCCACTTACTCCAAAAATATTTTTCAACTTCATTACTTTTCTATTTGAAATAGAAACATTACTTTTTGTTCCAAAAAACCCAGCGGCACCACCTGAAAAATTCAAACTGAAGTTGAAATCTTTTAATTCAGAAAGTTGTCTCCAATGGGCAGGATACATGATTGCCTCATCATCCATTTTCACTACCAATGAATTTTTAGATTTTCCTCCTGCAAAAGGAAATATCCCCATTAACACCTGTTTGGTTTCAGGTGTACAAACCAGATTTGATTGTACAGCATCTTTAAGGGTGCCATCGGGTTTATAAGTGATGACTGTCATTTTGGTTTCTAGTTTTTTATTATCAGCGTTTACTTTGCCGACCTCAATCATTTGATAATTTTTTAGTTCTCCATTTTTATCAAAATTTTTACGCAGATAACGGTTCCCGTCTACTTGAAATATTAACATCCCATCATCATTTTGTGCTAACAATGGATTTATAGTCGCCAATTGGAAAACAATGATTATTGAAATCAAACTTGTTATTTTCAAAAAAACATTCCTTTTCATTTTAAAATGGGTTTTTCTTTCTCGAATTTTTTAATTAAATACAATTCTATCAGAAATACAGATATGACAATCTGCTCGTATGCAAACGATAAATCCTCAAGGAGCGTCAACTCTGAGATGTTTGAGTTTTAAACTTTACATAATGCTTTGGCTTCTTTCATTACTTTCTGTACCCTGGATTCACTTAACCCAATCCCAGGTAATATTTTTTCATTATTACAAAGATCCATACATAACACAATCATTTTGTCTAATAAGGCCTGTTTCTCCCTCTTGGTCAAAGTGGTCAGACAAGTAACAGGATGTAATCCTGATGCATCAATACGTTCTTTCAGACTTCCTTTTGAGGGATAATTCCAACTCAACAAGTACATTCCCGTGCATTTTCCATATTGGATAGCATCGCTTGTAAACTTAGAATTGGTGGCGACCCAACCCTGATGAAATTTAGAGTCATGCCCTTTCTTTTTCTTCCATTTTTTTTCAACATCTAAAAACCTGGAATGGATATAAAGAGGAATTTTCACATTACACTTACGCCCTGATTGACTATGAAATTTGCATTCAATCATAAAATGATTATTGTCTTTTTCAGCGATGACGTCAATTTCATGGCTTACACATTGCCCTGCGATAATTTGTCCGGTCTTCACCTTATATCCTTCAGATTTTAAAATCTCACTTAAGTATTTTTCAAAAGGGAATCCGGAAGGGCCTAATTGTTGAATTCCCTTTTTTAAATGATACCTTGCAGCTTGAGAACGATCTCCTTTTTTCAATAAGGCAAATGCTTTTTTATAAATTTCTTTAGTGTGCATTCCTTCAAATAAACTATTGGAAATTTCGGTAGTGATTTGCTCAACTATTTTTTCTGTTGCACCTGCCCGCTTCAAAGATGTCTTCAGTTTTTCAACATCAAATGGGACTTTCTCGCCATTTGCTTTGATGATTTTTATTAGGTTCATGTATTTATTTTATATCCACTTCAAATAAGGGCAACTTTGCAGCCTTTCACAAGGATTGCTGTACCCTCATTAAGCCATGTTTCTAGAAAAAATAATTCCACTCGATTATTATTTTCTTTTTGTAAAAAGTTTTTCTTGAAATGATGGGTGCTAAAAATCGCTATTTTCATAAAATCTGGTTTTTAAGAATTAAACAACACCGTCTCTTAATAAAATGGCTTTACGTTTTTCATATTCTTCTTCAGTAATTGAGCCTCCGGCAAATCTTTTTTGCAAAATATCCAATGGGCTATTGGATTTTTTTCGTTCTCCGGGAATTTCGAATGGAGTAGCAAAAACCCAAACAATAACAGCTACCCAAATGATCCACCAAACCAAGTGCATCCCAACAAAATGATATCCTTCATATAAATGCATGATTAAAAATTTTATGGTTAAATAATAAATTGAGAAGCAGGTTATCAACTGCGTTCCTCTTTTTTAAAGCTTACTTTTTCTCATACTATAGTTATATATTCCTGCAATGCTTGCTCCTACGAGCCAGCCTAAAACGAAGGTTTGAACCAATCCTATAATTGCTTCCTGAATGGGGACATTCATCCGAATAATCGAAGTGGTATCTAATCCATGCAATAGGTTATTAAAAAACAAGATCGTTCCGTCTCTCCCGACCGTTAGCATCAAGAGGATACAACCAAAGTAAAGGAGTACTCCTGTAGCACCCACTGCTAATCCGAATTTTCTAATGTTTATGCTGTTCATTTTTATTTATTTTTGAAGGTGAAGAATGGTGTTGATGTCCTCCATGCTCATGTGGCATAAGGAGGTGGATAGCAAACATTGCAAGGATAAAAAGGAACAAAGAATAATTTTGTCCTAAACCAATAGCTGGTGCTAAAAAAATCAGCAACAAGGGCAATGTGCATCCAATAATCATCCAAATCAAATGGTTTTTTTTCATGATTTTTTTATTTATTCTAATTATAATCAGGTCTTTTTCTTAGGCTGATTAATTTTAATTATTCAATATCTCGCGTTTATGTTTTTCTAATTGTTTAATATTCTTCTGCTTTCCTGTTTCAAGAATTGCTTGACAATATTGAGTATAATATCGATGTGTTTTTAAAAAAGATAAGTTTATATCTACCCACTTTTGATCCGAAAAAGTAGTATTGGAAATAGATGCCCATTCTTCTCTTAAATGGCTAAGGCCTTCTAAATAATTCCTGGTAGATAAATGATACAAATCGGCATCACATAAAATTTGCCCCAAAATATCTTTGGGAGATTGTGGCATTTTCGTAGCTTCAATGCATTGGATTATTTTCTTTATTCTTTCTTGGGGGCAATGATATTTATTAAGAAAATTTTCAGCAATCTTCATACTTTCTTCTTCGTGGCCAATACATTTTGACACATGCCCTGTATCATGAAACCATGCAGCCAGAATAACGATTTCTTTTTCTTCTGGAGACAGCCTCATCTTCCTGCTAATATGTTTGACACTTTGCACAACATTGCAAGTGTGTTTCCAATTATGAAAAGTATGCTTAGTTGAAAGTTGAGCTTTGAAAAGGTGGTATACAAAAGAAAATACTTTTATACGCATCTCAAACGCTAGTGGCTCCCATTGATTGGTTTCAATATTTCCATTCATTTTTCATGGATTTTCTGGCTTAGCATTCATCAATCAACCACACAAGGGATACTCGATCATTCCAGATACCCAAGACAGTAGTGGTTCAATTCTTTTTCTTCGAAGAATCTTTATAGCCGCAAATAAAATATGATTAAAGGAACAATAGGAATATCAAGTAGATTGATGAGATTTTATATCTTTATATTAGAGCATGCTAGCAGAGTATTAATGCTATTTCTCTCAATATCCATTTAGAGATAAAGTCAAATCTAAATCCAAATTAGTAAGTAGATATTCCAAATTATAGATAGATATGGCTAGCAGAGGAAAGACTGCAACCGCACGATGCGGTCATAAACAATGAGTGGTGGTGAATATTTTTTATAGTGAAGCCTATTTGTACTTAACGATGGAAGATCAAAATTAATTATTGGTATAATCGCAACTAAAGAAGTTGAAACCTTGATTGGCTTAAATTCAACCAACTGAAGTTCCTGATCTTGATCGATTTTATAGAAATCCGGTTTATTTTCACAGCAATCATCTTTTTCTTCCTCGTGCCCTCCCACCATATTACAAGTATCATCACTGGCAGAACAAGGGCTTGATTCTACTGCTTCACAACAACTTCCAAAGCTGAAGAAAAAACTAGTCTTTAAATGTTCATTTTTGCAAAAATGACTGTTAACCCATATTCCTGATGAACTCAGAAATACTGTAATGGTAATTACAATATGGATGAAGTTTTTAATCATTTTTCAGACTATATGATATAGTTATTAAGTTACAATTATTTTTCATCTTATACAAACAAAAATAGTGACTTTGTAAAAATAAAATAGTGATTATTATCATCAAGAAACCTGATTATTATCACCAACCGAAATTATCGGTTTTCCTTACTTTTTTAAAACTTAACCAGTAGATTAAAATAGGTAAAATCATAAACTGAAGAAGCGGAGATAATCCCACATCCACTATTGGAAGCAAGGGCATCGCATCTGCATACGCCCAATTTCCTGCTGCGAGATGTTTGGTTTCTGCAAAGATTGCCCCTATTCCACCAACGATTACGAATAGGGATACTTTCAAAAAAGTTAATCGTTGAATCCAATAAAAATTCTGATAAATCAAAGAAAATCCGAAGTATAAAAGGAAGACCATAAACACATCAGCAACTGATGCCAAAGCACAAAACGATATATGTTGAAAGTCATAGACATACCCTTCATACAAAAAACCTTGAGTAATTTCCCATACCAGATTGAACACGTAAGCCAAGAAAGCAATTCTCCAAAAAAAGTATTTGTAATTCTCTTTGTTATCTACTCTTTTTAAAAAATAGAAATAGAACAGTATCACCAAAACTAGTGCGATGCTGGGTACTATGAAGATTCCGATATTTAAGTTTTCCATTACCTATTTAGTTTCCTAAAAATTATTATTGTATGATTTCCTTTTAAGAAGTTCACTTACTGATTGAAATAAAAAAAATCTTAACCCGTAAGTGAACTCGATTTAAAACCTAATAAAGATTCTAAATCATTCAGGATGAACTTCATCATGCAGCTCTCTCAAATGCATCATTTCTTCAAAGGATTCATTATTATGTTCATACTCATTATGTTCGTCATTAGTACCTCCATCATGTCCCATCATGTTTCCATGCCAAATAGTCTGTCCATCAGGATGATGGTGGTCATCATCAACATTATTATGGCTAAAATCATCATGATGAAAATTGAACATATCATCGAATTGATGGAACATATCATCATAGTGGAACATTGTAGTTGAATCACAATTCAAAGGGGCATTAGTACACATTTTCAAAGAATCATTATAGCGTAATGCCGCTTCGTAGTTTTCTCCCATTCCTTGAAGTGCAACTTTATCACTTTCTGACAATACATCAACATGGTCTTCTTCATCCATACAAGAAAAGATTAAGAGGAGACCTAATACGAGAAATAAATATTTTGATTTCATGATTTCCTATTTAAATTATTTAAAAATTAGTTCGCAGTTTTTAAAAAGTCTGCAATTTTCACAGCTTCAGGCTCAGTCAAATTCGCTCTTACTCTCATATGCATAACGGCTACATCCCATTCAGCATCGCTGAAAGATTCGGGGGAAGGAGCATTATGGCATCGAAGACAATTTTCACCCCAGAGTTGTGCTCCTGATTTAGCCTCTGCTAAAGGACTGGTAGATTGACAACTACTTATGATGGCTATCGTCGCAAGTAATGTGAATAAAAAAATGATGATAGGTATCTTTTTCATCTTGATTGATTTTTAAATGGTTAAAAAAAAATTAGAATCCAATTGCCCAATGGACAAAGAAGGCATTTCCCGGTGCTCCGCCATGACCATCTGGTTCTTCGGTAGTACCATCTTCTTTGCTATTGCTAATTCGGTAACTTACTTTGAATAGAGTTCGCCAATCAATCCAATAATTAATGCCTAAATCAACTTGAGTTTGGTCAGTTTCCCATTCCGAACCTTCCGGAGTTTTTAATGTAGAATAACGACCAGCAAACTCTAGTCTTCGCACAAAATTATTTTCTACCAAAGCAGGTCGCAAAGAAATTTGTGCAAACCATGTAGAGCTATTATTATCAAAAGTTATTAAGTCATCTGGATTCTCATGGAAAGGATAATTGGCATCATCCACATTGACGCCTGAATATTGTCCTTTCATATCGAGCACACTACTCATGGAAGACAAAGTTTTAACATAGGAAATATCAAGAGCGTAATGCAAAGCAGCAACATCTTTCATGTCTGTTTCTTTCGCTCCTACTTTGCCATACATTCCAGAAATTCCAAATTCAAGACTGGAATCAGAGAATGGAAAAAACCCTAATCTACCGCCAATCGTTTTTCCTTTATTATTGTCAGGAAAAATTGCATGATGGAGAATACCTGCTTCTTCAGCTTCTTCCTCACCATCATTTAATTGCGAACCATTGACCGCATAGATGGAATAGTTGATTTTTAAATTGCCGAGGTATGAACCGCCTCTTAATTCCAATCCAATGTCATTGGAAGGAATGATTCCATCATGTCCTGCTCCAAGAGGTCCCGTTGGGAATTTATTAATCCAAGCAGGGTGAAGATTCGGAACATAGATTCCAAAAGGCACTAATATTTTACCCGCTCTAAAAGTCAAATTTTTAGAAAGTAGGTAAGACATATTTGCGTACTCAACCGCTAGTTTAACTTCGCCTCCTGCCAGTTCCAACTCCCATTCACTTTCAAATAATAAGCGGTCAGATTGTTTATAAATAAACAAGGGATTAAACGACCCTCCAACAAAGCTGAACTCTTCATCTGTAATTTGTAAACCTGAATGAGCATATCCTCTCAATAAAAATTTACTCTTCCCTGGCTTGTATGTATCACTTTCATTTTTGAGTTGTTCTATCTCCTGCTTCAATTTTTGAATCTCATCAGTTGATTGTACTTCTTGTGCATTTGCTTTTTGAATCGAAAAAGTAAACATCAACGTCAGGAATAAAATGAAATATTTATTTTTCATAATTATTTATTTTGGTGGTTTAAAATTAATCCAAAGACCTAATGAAATTGACCAATTGCCATCGCTGTTTTTCAGTCAAAGTTTCTTTGTAAGCAGCCATTGGTGCTTTCCCTTCAGTCATTTTCCAATAGATAGCTCCGTCGGTTTGCTTTTGAACTATGTCTTTGGTAAAATTAGATGGGCGAGGTTTTAATGCCATTCCAGCAACTCCATCTCCCTTTCCTTTTTTTCCATGACAAATGGCGCAAAATTGGCCATATAATTGCTTTCCAGCAAGTGTCGATTTTTCAATTCCTTTATATGGGTTTTTCATTTTATCGGCACTTGCAGGTGCAGTCCAATTTCCGTTTTGTCCAATCACTTGATTTTGTGAAACTCCGACAATCATCAGAAAAAAGAAAATCAAGAAAGTTGACATAGTAGTTTGTCTTTTGCAGAAAATATTTTTTTCCATGATTTTATTATTTGGTAAAAAGGGGTAATCCTTTTCATGGGTACATATTTAAATATTCATCTTCTTCGAGTACAGCTCTTCTTTCTTCGTACTCCTCTTCAGTAATTTCGCCTTTAGCAAATCGGCGTTTCAAAATTTCAATTGGTGTATTTTTCGGTAATTGATTGGAAATGATATTTTGTTTTTTTTCAAAATACCATATCGCCCAGATACAAATCGCAAGAATAAAAATCCAAGAAAACATCATGCTGTTTTATTTTAATGGTTATGTGAATCATGATCATCTTCTTTGTCTCCATTCATCATTTCGCCCATGCTCATTCCTTTATCATCCATTGTTTTCATGCAGGACTCCATACATTCTTCACTCATCATTCCTTGATCTTTCATCATCTTCATCATGTGTCCCATCATTTTTCCATCTTTCATCATTTCGCCCATCATGTTATGCATCACATCGGGTTTATCTTTCATCATTTGCATCATCCCGCTTTCACCCATCATCATGTCTTTCATACCTGGATTGCCTTTCATCATCATCATTGCATGATTGTCTTTCATCATGACTTCCATGAAACCAGTCATCATTTCATGGTCAGTAGCGATTTTATTAAACACCTGATTTCTAGTATTTTCATCTGTTAAAACTTGGTCAATATTAACTGCCTCATTGCAGCTTATCATTAGCAATAGCGCACTGGCTATTACCATGAGAATAAATTTATTTTTCATGATTTAATTTTTTATTTGAAAAGTGTGAGTAATCACTACCAGTAGAAGAATTGATAAAATTCTATCCAATTAAATGGTGTTCTAAATCATGGAGTCCTTTAGCACCATTACTAACTCCAACTCACATTATTCAATTAATATGTTTTTGAAAAAAAGGAATATTGTTTCCCAGAAAAGGGAAAGGTCAATCAAAACAAGAAATATTTTGACTTCAGGCTAGGTAAACTAGCAGAGGAAAGTTTGCAACCGCACTTGGTAATCGAAGACAATGGGCGGGGGAAGGTATTTATGATATTTAAGGTTATTTCTATCAGCTATTGAAAACTGAATATTTTTGGAAGGAAGAATACAATTGAACAATTCAAATTGTTCAAAAGATTTAAATTCAGTTTTAGCCAATAATTGATCTTGGTCAAGTTTATGGAAACTAGGCTTGTTGTCACAACAATTGTCGTCATGTTCTTCATTACTGCAACTCATCTTTTCAGCAGAGCAAGGAGATGCTTCTATCGAACAACAGCTTCCAAAAACCCCAAAGAAACTAGACTTTGTTAATTCATTTTCACAGAAATGATTGTTCGTCCAAAAGCCTCCTGCACTTAGGAAAACCGAAACAATTAGGATAATATGTATAGATGATTTAAGCATGGTATTTAAAATCTACTATTGTACAATTGCAAGTTAGAATATATGCATAAATAGATACTTGATTTTAATCAATTGAGTGGATGACTTTTGTCAGATTTTAAAAGTTGGCATAATAAATTTATACTGTTCTTTATGGCTACTTACTTATTAACAATAAGTTGTGATTTGGAACATTTTTTGGATAAAGTTATTACAAGCCCAATGTCTGTTACTGAAGCATTTAATTTTGAGTTTGAAAAAATAAAAGCAACCAGCGCACAAAAAATAAACCAGTTAAAGGCAGATCAAAAACGTACCATTGCCTGGGGAGCAGGAGCCAGAGGGGTTTCTTTTTTTAATATCTTTGATCTTGCTGAAGAAGTACCATTTATTATTGACATTAATGAAAAGCGACAAGGCAAATTTCTTCCTGGGAGTGGCCAAAAAATTGTAGCTCCGGATCTTCTTACCAGTTATGACCCGGATTTAGTTATCATTACCAATCCTACTTATGCAGATGAAATTATGGCTCATACAAGAAGTCTTGGAGTAGATCCGGAGTTTTGGGTACTTTGATTTATTATTCTAATTTTTTACAAATACACTCTTTATACTTTTCTTATCAGCATCAATAAGCTCAAGAATATAACTACCGGATTCAAGCATTGATACATTGATTAATTCTACAGCAGTTCCAGAGGAAATTAATTTACCATCTAAAGTATATAAATTAAGTTTATCAAATTGTTCGTAGCCTTTAATGGTTATATAATCTGAAGTAGGATTTGGATAAAGAGAAATAGAATAATTCTCAATAGTTCGAACTGGCGTCGTCCCAAATGTCCCCTTCATATACTTTACGGTTCCATTATTTATATCCTCTAATGCGATATGAATCCCATCTTCGCCAAGAACTAAATCTCCAGAAGAAAGAGACGAGGTAAAAACAGTATCCTGAAGAAAAGGTAGCCCATTGGTAATATCATCCGTATACGATAAAAACAATTTTGTTCCAGAAGAATTTTCTCTCCAGGAGATAGCAACTTGGTTATTGTAGTTGTCAATTCTTGGGTAGTTTTGTGTACCAGAAGTATTAGATGCGCCAAGCGTGTCTATTGAAATTAAAGTACCATCACTAATACTTGACCTAGATAAATAACACCGATTCTTCGAAAGAAAAACACTGTACAAAGTATCTCCAATAATTACTGCATCAGGACCACTTGAGGGACATCCAAAAATTTGCCATTCATTATTATCCACTGCAAACCCTTGAGGAAATGTCGCACCGTAATCAGAAGATACCGAGGCATAAATATCTCTTATATTGTTAAGATTATCTCTATAAATAAGTACAACATTTTCATCGCTTGCTTTTAGAGAAGCAGGACAGCAATCACAGGCTATACTTTCTGCCCCTGACCAGCCACCAGCATTAGATTCTTCGGTGAAAGAAACACCATGATCCAAACTTTTTCTAATCACATAATGAGGATTGGATTCATTATGCGCCATTTTCATGATCCCAACTAATGGATGACCAGCTTGATCAATGGTCACTGTAGGAAACCTTGATGTACTATCAGGATA
This sequence comes from uncultured Saprospiraceae bacterium, assembly GCA_937921595.1. Classification (GTDB taxonomy): domain Bacteria; phylum Bacteroidota; class Bacteroidia; order Chitinophagales; family Saprospiraceae; genus JAHDHW01. Next base: position 2,631 of record CAKZTD010000008.1, on the reverse strand, counting down.
ATTTTCTATGAGTACTGGTTCACTGAAAGAATCTCCATTGTCAAAAGACCGAATGAGATAAGTTTTCTCGCCCCATTCCTGATGCATAAAACTGGCATAGATGGTGTCGTTTCTAGCAGCAAGATCTGGTCCGGTCCAAGAAGCGACATATGCATTTGTCGTATCATTATTAAGTTTTAAAGGATCAGTAAAACCAGTCATTGCCATTTTAGAAAAATAGACTTTGTTATTTCCACCCCAAGTGATGAGCGGAATATTATCTCCATTCAATACTATTCTTGGATAGTCATTTCCAAAAGAAGAAGGAGCAACATCGATAGGATCAGTCCAGTTGATATTTACTTGAGCAATTACAGCAGAGGCCAAGAGGCTGAATAAGAAAAGACATAAGGTTTGTTTCATGATATTTCATTTTGTATTGAAAATAAAATTAATTCTATTGCTTAGGTTCCGCTTGATGCATTCCTGAGTTCAATTTATAAATTCCGTCCTGATTTGGAGTGATTTCATAATAAAAAGCGGTAGGTGCAGCATAATTTCCAAAATACCTGACGCCTTGCATATCGCATTGCATATTGTAAACCCTGATCTTTCCGTCCTTTTCTGCTACGGTATAAAAACCCTGTGCAAACCATTTCATTTTATAGATCAGTTTTTCATCCAGGCCATCCAATAAATGATCGTTAATTGGAAAGCTATGGAATTCAATTCTGTTCTCATCCCATTCAGAATATTTACCAATATGTAATTGTTCTTTATCTTTTGCGACGCCATACCAAACTGTATTCCCGATAGCAACAGGCACCGTCAATAATCGAAAAGAAGAAATGTTTTGAGCTTCAAGTTGATCATAAAACTCATTTTGCACCTGTTGCTTATTGGCCAAGGTAAATAATAAATAAAGAGAACTAATGATTAATCCCAGATTATTAGGAAGGCCGCGTTTTTTGTGATTTTTTTTATAAAAAAAGATACTAAACAAGACACCGATCAGAAGCGGTAAAGTGTATACTGGATCGATAATGCTAATGCTATCAAAACTCACTCTCCAATCGGTAAAAGGAAGAAAAAGTTGTGTTCCATATGAGGTAAAAGCATCTAACAATACATGAGTAAATAAGGTTAGAAAACTAAATACCCAGAGCTTTCGAAAAGATATTTCTTTGGTCCATTTTATCTTATTCAAGACAAAGGCAAACCCCAAAGCACCCAGGAAACAAAATAATATGGAATGACTATAACCTCGGTGTATACTTATTTTTTGAAACTCATTAAACAAAGGAGTAATAAGTACATCAAGGTCGGGAACAGTAGCAATAACTGCACCGAGCACCGCCGCTTTATATCCAATTCTTTTACCTAAAACGGCTTCTCCTATTGCTGCTCCTAGTGTTGCCTGGGTTAATGAATCCATGGAAAATGTTTTATTTGAATAGGGTGTTCTTTTCTGTTTTGCAATAAAATTACTTAACTCAATTTGCGGAAAACTTGAAACCCATTAAAAAGGTGACTTGTATTCTTCATTAGTCAGAAAAGTATCATCAGATAAGGTTTTTAGAAAATTAATCAAATCTTCCTTATCCTGATCTGTAAGAAACAAGCCTGTATCCTTTGTGTTTAAAACAGTAGGATCCGCTGTTGCTGATTCTTGAATTCCTTCATTGTAATGATCAACAACTTGTTCCAAAGTTTGAAATCTACCATCATGCATGTATGGTGCAGTATACTGCACATTTCTTAAAGAAGGCACTTTGAATTTTCCTTTATCCGTCGGATCATTGCTTACTTCTTCTCTACCAATATCTGTCAAATTCGCATCTGCATCCAGACCATTATTCATATAACGGTCATTTTCAAAATTAGCTCCGCCATGACAATGCGCACAATCCGCTCCTGATTGATCTGGAAAAAAGGGATTATATTCTTGAAAGAAAAGTGCTCGTCCTCGTTCTTCACTTTCAGAGAGTTCCAAATCTCCTGCAAGAAATTTATCGTATTTAGAATCGTAGGAAACAATGCTCAACATAAATTGCTCCATGGCAAGAGCCATTCTTTCTTCCGTAATATCCTCATCCCCAAAAGCTCTGACAAATTGATTTTTGTACATTTGTTCCGCAGAAAGTTTGGCAATCACATTCTCTAAAGTTTCATTCATTTCCAACGGATCCTGGATCGGTTTTAAAGCTTGATCTCTAAGTAGTGGTGCTCTTCCATCCCAAAAGAATTCATTGGAATGCCAAGCCATATTAAAAACAGGCATCGCTTGACGACGGCCAGGCAGTTCTTCTACGCCAAGGGAAAATCTCGTAGAATCAGAAAAGCCATCGGGTTGTCGGTGGCAATCTGCACAGGCTTGGCTTAAATCTTTAGATAATTTTTTATCATAAAAAAGCATTTTTCCTAATAACACTCCCTGCTCTGTCAATTGATTGTCTTGAGGAAGGTCAGGTGTAGGAAGATTACCGTGGATGAGTACATAGGGAGTATCATCAAAAACTGCTGGAGGTGTTGCATCATCATCACCTTTACATGCAATCAAAAACAATAAAGGCGTCAATATAAATAAATATAATTTCAAGTATCGCATAACAATTATTTTTTAAAATTTGGATTTTCAATAAAAGTCTGATC
>CAKZTD010000007.1 GCA_937921595.1 uncultured Saprospiraceae bacterium | reverse complement strand
GATTGGATTGGATAAAAATAATTCGCTAAAAGGGGGCATTCACTTATTGGCGAGTCTTGCGGATATAAATGTGATTAATTATTTTTTCAACATCTCTCTGCATTAATCCCCCTTAGGTAGGACTAGCAAAAAGGCTCGATTGTTATGCCTGGATTTCTTTATTTCTATTGAGAGGTAATGTCTTCCTTTTATTCCTTTTTCATCCGCACGGTAAGTTCCTGAGTAGGAAAAGGCATAGTCAATTCGTTTTCGGCTGCGGATAAATATAAACTAGACATGATTTCGTCATTTAGTAAAATGATATCTTCATAGTCTTTTACAAAAACTTTTAAGCCGTAGCTAATAGAGAAGTCATCATAAGAAAGGGTAAGTGCTATAGGAGGAGGTTTCGTTAAAACTTTATCGTTTTGAGTTGCAAGATCTAATAGTACTTTTTTCACTTTTTCGGGATTGTCATTATAAGAAAAACCAAACTTTAATAACTCAGCATGCACCTTATTGGGCCGGCTTAAGTTTTTAATTTTTTCTTTTCCCAGCAGGTTATTGGGGATGATAATTTGTTCGTTGAATCTTGTATTTATTTTAACAGAACGCCAATTTATTTCGGTTACCTTACCTATTTCACCTCCTACATCGATCCAATCTCCTTTTTTAAAAGGGTTAGCCATTAGCAGGGAAACACCATTGAATAAGTTACCTAATGGTTCTTGCAAAGCAAGCCCTATTACCAGGGAACTCACACCTAGTGCCGTTAATAAATTGCCTAAGTCTAAGCCCCAAACTCTTGATAAAACACAAGCGGAAACAATGGTGATCAAAAATATGTGGAGCACGTTCTGCCCTAGTTTGGGGAGAATTTCCTTTTTGGTGAGAATATTATTTTTTGAAAAAAAGAGAAAATTGATTGCATTAAAAAAGAAAGAGACTAGGATAATAGTGACAATAGTTTCAGAGACTTTTGTTACGAAAACCCCTTCTTCTAATCGGATTATCTTAGTAAGTGTCAGATGTATTACTAAAAATGGTACTAATAAAAACCTAACTATTTGTGGAGGAACAAGTCCTTTTCGGGAAGGTTTTCTTTTGCGATAAATTATCGTTGCGAAAATAAATAGTAAGGGTAGCCCAATGAGAATAAGAGCACCCCAGTTATTTTGCCAATTTTGAAAATTAAAAACCTCCATTAGTCCTGTTTATTTAATGTCTGAATGTTTTACAGATACTTCTTTTTAATTATTCCAGAAATAGCACAAGGTAATTCACTTCTTCATTTACTCCTTATTTGGATGCAACTCATCAACTTCTTTTCCAAGAAAATATCCCATTGCTATTCTCAGTGTAATGGTTGCTGAAAGTTTTATGAGTTCTTCCATAGATAAATCGACAACACTCAATATAATATCGGAAGCAATTAAAAAGTCCAATGCCAGTAGGATATAAACTCCCAACTGGCATCTGATTTTTTGAATGGCACGTATCGGAGTAAACATTACTCCTTCTTTGAATTCTACGATTAGATATTTTATCAATTCCTTTGCAAAGCCGAAAACAAGAATCGTAATACCTATGATGTTTATAATTTCAGCTATTGACTTAAAAATAGACATTATGTTTTCCATTGCATTATTTTTAGTCGAATGAAATAACAAACGATCGAGAAAAATTTAAAATGCGCCTTTAACCTTTCCGCCAGTGGCTTACAATCCGGCAACCGCTAGCACGTAGCAGGCCTAATATTGGACATCGAGCATCGACCTTCTCCCCTAGTTCTTTTATCTTTTCTTCCGCAACTTCGCCAAATACTTTCGCATCTAAACGAACCTCTTTGTAGCTTCCATCTGAGTTATCCATTTCTCCCATAAATCCAGAAAGATCAAGGTCCACTTCCACTTCTATTTCAATTCGTTCAATGGTCAAGTTGAGTTCAGTGGCAATAACCTCAGCCTGTTCACTTTGACAGCCAACTAATGATGCTACAAAATATTGCATTGGATTAGGCCCTTGGTTGGTTCCCCCATCCTCTATTGGCTCATCCACCTGAAGTTGCCAGTCTGTTTCAGATATGGATACCTTAGATGCTTTTTTAATTCCTGTAGCTTCCGCTTTGAATGTTTCTAAATATTCGTTTTCCATAAAATATTTTTTTTTAATTATTTAAGTGGTTTGACTGAATTATTATTTCCTTGGCATTATAGTCGATTATACCTTCTTTCCTTAGCTTGCTCATTACATTACTCACCGTTTGTCTGGAAGTACTCGTTAACTGGGCTATATCTTTATGCGACAATAGGTTTTTAGCTTTTATAAGGTCATCTTTTTTCTGACCAAACTGGTTGATATAGTTCAGTATATATTCTTTAATTCTTGTTTCACTATTTTTATATAAAAGGTCTTCCAAATTTCTTTGTAATTTTCTGATTCTAAGACCATGCAATTTAAGGAGTTGATTTTTCAAAGAACTATACTTTTCAATCATCATTTTCATTTGTTTCGTTTCAATCACACAGACAACTCCATCTTCCAAAACAACTGCCTTCTCTTCGCTCTCTTCATTATCTTGTTCTTCATAAATCGCCAACTCTCCAAAGATATTTCCCATGTTCAGAATCGAGCGAGTATGTTCGGAATCTTTGGTAACAATTTTAATCGTACCTGACTTTATAAAATAGACTATTTTTTTATCTGCTCGATTTAGATGAAGAACCTCTCCCTTTTTGACATTTATCATTTCCAATAAATGACACATGGCCATCAAATTACCTTTACCCATTTTTTTAAACAGGTTAAAATCCTTTAAGAACCAGAATTTTGTAACATTCAACATCGTGGTAAAAATATATAATCAAATTTGTAGTAAAAGAAGTATTTACTACAATTGTCGTATGAAGTAAGATTAATAAAACATTCTTCACTTAAAGCATGTTGGGTTTCGCCTTTACATAATTTTTAAAATATTACTGCTCTCAAACGGAGGGATTTCAATACCAAATCTTCCATACACCTCTTTAGGTATTCCTAAATCAGCTATAAATATTTCTGTACCATCAGGTAGGTGGTATAAGATTTTTTTAGGTGCCGCCAAAGTCAGTACTTTTTGTGCTTGAAAGAAAGGAGTGGAAGGATCGCCTAAAAATCCGGTAGGTATATCCAAAGAAATTCGTTGGCAATTGCAACGATTCGCTTTATTTATGGTGTCCAATAAATTGGGACGAAGTGGCAATTTTTGTGAAAAGCCTAAATAGGCATCTACCCAAATATCTGGCTCTTTGATCACATTGGTTTGAGCTCCAAATTTTATCGCTCTTTCTAATTGTCTCTTTGGTAGTTCTTTATTGATGTCTGTAAAAAGATCGAGATAAACATTGTAACCCCAGGCGGCTAGTCTTCTTGCTGCGACTAATCCACCACCGCCATTATTTCCATTACCGATACCAATTAATATTTTTGCTTTAAAATCTTCAGTACTATGAGCGATAAGATTTGCTAATTGCAGTCCCGCATTTTCCATCATCAGTTCAATGGGGAGTTCATAATTTTCTACTGCATAGTAATCCATCTCTTTGAATCGACTAAGGTCTAATGCATTGGATTGAGGGATACTAATTTCCTTAATCGACATATATTATTTTTAAAATAATTTCAGCTATTTATCTAATATCTTCGTACCATTTAGCTAATGTAAAAGGAGAAACTCCCAACTGGAATAGTTTTTTAATAAACCAAATATACGGAAAACGGCAAAAATCATCTTCGCTTACTTTAGTGTTGTTACATCACCACTAAATTGAATGACCTCTCCATCGATAAATTCAACCTCGGCTAACCAAACAAAAACATCGGTACCGACATCCTTCCCCTTAAAGGTTCCATCCCAACCAGCCGTTTCTATTCCTGAAGGAATTTCTTTTGCCTCGTATATCAATGCACCCCATCGATTAAAAATGAGGAGTTTACGAATCTGTGAGACTTCCGGCCCTCCAAAAAGAGTGAAGTAATCATTAGTTCCGTTGAAGTCTGGAGAAAAAGCATTTGGTGCAAAAAGATTTCGGAATTTATTGACGGTGACATAAATACTATCGGTGTCAACACAGTCATCTTCTGAAATAACATCGATTGTCAAGAAACCAGAATTTAAAGGTAGGACTTCGGGATTTAGACAATCATAACAATCCAGTATTTCATCAGTATCCCAATTGATCTGTTGCAGGTTTACACCGTTAATATATGCATCGATGGTAATTCTTTCTCCTAATGAAATTTCAATATCTTCTCCAAGTGTTATTTCAGGAATTTGCGGGGCTATTAATAGATCGCTAATATTTGTAGAACATCCATTCGCATCCATCACTTCTAAGGTGTAAGCACCTTCTGGAAGTTCTTCAAAAATCTGATCAAAAGTAAAATCCGTTCCGTTTAAACTGTAGGAATAATTCTCAACGCCTCCCGATGTTTGTAAAACAGAAATAATTCCAGTTTCCGGTCCATCGCAAAAAGGATTTTGAAAATCAGCCAAAAGCTCCAAGGAATCCGGCGATATTATTTCATAAGTATCTTCAATCGCACAACCTGATTCATCAACGACAGTAATCGTGTATAAACCAACATCCAATTGATCAATCATTTCGCTTTGCGAACCATTCGACCAAATAAATTCATATTGCGGTGTTCCTCCATTTGGAATCGCAAGCAAAAAACCATCTCCGCTCTCATAGCAGGACAAATTATATCCATTGTAATCCGAAGTGGTAAATTCAAGTTCCAAAATTGGAGGCTCAGTAATTTCTGCAACAATGATATCAAAGTTTTCAAACTGATCTTCGATAGTAATGACATAAGTTCCAGCAGGAATATTATTTATGATATTTGTTGATCCCAAATCAGAGATATTACCAGAACCACTGAAAGCACCATTGAGTTCTTCCCAAGAATAAACAAAAGGAGGCATTCCATCTTCTATGACAAATTCAATACTGCCTGATGCTTCCCCATTGCAAATTGGTGATATGTGATTTTCGGAACTTGAGATATTACAAACGATCGTAAATAAATCCAGATTGATAATACTATCGCATTCCTGAGCAGATAGTAAAATTTCCTGATAAATTCCAGTTTCAGTATAAGGAGTGCCACCAATGTACAAGGTATCTCCTTCGCAGATTTCCAGATCAAGATTTAAAATTGGTGTAATAATTTCAATCAAATCAACCGTCACAATGCTGTCACAGCCTTCTTCATTGAGAAGGTCAAATTGATAGAAACCTTCTTCAGATAAGATTGTATTCTCTATTTCAAAAGTCTCTCCTTCGCATAGTATTTCGAAAATTTCCGTTACTGGAATAGATTCTACCTCGACTAAAAAACAGCTAGGTGGCCCTTCATCACAGGCATTTTTTGCAGTGACACAAATAGTGTATAATCCATCATCTGGAAAAGTATAATCCAAAGCAGGTGTTTCGTTATTTTGAGATGCACCGTCAACCGTCCATTCAAAAAAAGTAGCTCCTATTGGAGCTTCGACTAAGTATTGTTCGATCAAATTTGGGCATACAGAATTATCACCTTGAATATCCCCCGAATCTACTAGTGGAGCCACCTGAGTGCTCCCTTCAATCACATTAAATGTCCAATCGCAATTATCCCCCATTCCTCCATCCATGACAATATAATAATACTGACCAATGACTAAAGGTTCAGTATTGTTGATCACCCCACTTTCTCCCGGACTGACAACCCCTGTCACCCCTCCAAAACAATTTGAAATCCTTACCAAATTTTCGCAGCCATCCCCTTTATACAATCCAAATTCTAATCCTCTCCCTTCATCACAGTTTGAAACTTCTAATTCTACCGAAAGATCCGTACTGCCTGCAATGAAGGCAATCCATTGCATATTGTGAGCGAAAAAAGTACATTCCCCTTCGAATCCTGGAGGAGCTTCACCGACTATATCTGATTCATGCCTTCCGGTAAATCCATCAATATCACAAATGATGCAAGCATCGGCGCAAAAAGAAGTCATGGTCGGTGGATCTTCGCAAGGAAGTGGTTGTCCGAAAGAAAAGCCAATACTAAAAATAAAGAGAGCAGTATAGAGGAAACATTTTGCGTTCATTAGTCAATTGATTATTTTATTAAAAATAAAGATCATTGTTCCTAATGAGGTGCCTATTCTATATTTTAAGTTGCTTCTCTTTTTATATTATCAATGAAATGGCTTTTTTTCTCAATGAAAATTCAAATTTAATCTATAAAGATTATTGGAGTAAATTATATTAAATCTGTTACGTACTAAGATCAAATAATCTTTCATGATCTTGTAACAACAATCGCTTTTTCAATTTGCCAATACGCAGCTACAACACTCACGTATTCTACACCTAGCAACCAAAATCCTGGGTCTGTAAAGAAGGTGATGTAATTTCCTCCATGTGGCATAATAAAAAGTGGTACGGTGATTAATACATCTAAACAAATTGCCACAAAAAACATAGCAAGTCCTAGCTTAAATCCATTGGTTTTGTATCCTTTTCTATAATAAATATGTGCACCAAATAGACCTGCTGGAATTAAGGCAAGAGACAGTGTCCAATTCCCTTGCAGATTAGGATCATCCATTACTGGTACGAATGAGGAAGCAATAAAAGCGATTACACCGAGTGTCCAAACAATAAGTGATGAAATGATAACACTCTTGATATTCATGTCTTTCATAATAATATGTATTTTTTTTATTGAGGTTATTTACTAAGTCCAGAAGGTGACCGGAAGTCTCCTTCTGGATAGTTAGTTCTTAGATAGATTGAGGTATTGATTGATTCCAAACACCAGTCTTTACCGTTTTCTGAACATACGCTTTAAAGTCTGTTGCTTTTTTTCCAAGTACTTTTTCCACATCAGAAGTTACTATTTGATTGCTTTCTTTGCTTAGTACTTCTCTGAATAAATAATCAAAAAGCCAGATGTAATCAGAAGGAACTCCTGCTCCTTTCATCATTTTATTATATGCCTCTAATGAAACAGCTTGATACGTAATTTCTCTGCCGACTACGTCTGCAATTTCCTTTACAACTTCTTCAAATGTCATAGCTCTTGGCCCAGTGATTTCATAAGTTTTACCATTATGAAAATCATCAGTTAGAGCTTTCACGACTACTTCTGCGATATCACTGGTATCCACGAAAGGAATTCTTGCTTCAGGCATAGGCAATGCTACATGTCCTGCCAAAATAGGATCCAATAAAAAGCTTTCGCTGAAATTCTGATTAAACCAAGAAGCCCTTACTAACGTATATTCTAAACCGGAATCTACCACTACCTGCTCACAACGCTCCGCTTCTTTTTCTCCTTTTCCGGAAAGCAAAACGGCTTTTTTGACACCTTCTTTTTTTGCCATTTCCATGAGTTCCTGAATGGCTTCAAAGGCTCCCGGAACCGCAAGATCAGGGTAATAGGAAACATACATTTTGTCTATTCCTTTTAAAACTTTCGGCCATGAAGTGGAATCATTCCATTCGAATGATGGTGCCTCATTTCTTGAACCTATTCTTACATTTTGACCTTGTTCATTTAATTCTTCAACAACTTTACGACCGGTTTTACCAGTCCCACCAATTACTAAAATATTACTTTTCATTTGATTTAGATTTTTAAGGTTTGAAAATATATTTTTTCTGATTTTTGATTTATCATTTTGAATAAGAAAAGATTGCCAACACAGAAAGTAAAAATGAAATCACTGAAAAGATCGTTCTGATGGTATGAAAACGATTCCACTTTTGTTCATAAAAAAGTCTAAATTCCTCGGCCTTGCTTTCTACTAATGTTCCGAGATCCAATACATCTAAAGCATTGTTGAGTGGTACATTTCCAAAAAGGGTAACTCCAAATGTCCCAATTAAATAAGTGAGTGTTGCACTAAGCAAAAACCAAAATATGATCCCGGTATTGTAATGTTGGACCGTAGCAATAATCATCAAGACTAGACATCCAAAAAATATTAAATAGAACGCTGGATTGAGAATTGCACGATTGACTGATTGCATGGTTTCTAAATAAGTCATGTCGATGACCTTCCGAGTTCCGGGAATAATAGATACCGACCAAGCATAAAACAATCCTGCCGACAGGCCTGTCAATACTACTGTTGAAATTAATGTGATTGATTTAATTGAAAATTCCATGATCATTTGATTTTTTGTGACTTAAGTATTTTGTAAAATAATTTAAGTTACAAAGTACTCAGCCAATTTTTGAGTGTTTGATATTCTTCTGCGGTCAATCGGATTTTATCTCCTTTGGGCATTCTTTTTTTAATAAAAACCTGCTCCTTTATTTTTGGTGCATGCTTATTCATATTCCTTAGAGAGAAAATTTTAAACGGATTTTGCTTTCGATGACAGACATTGCATTTTGTTTTGAGTATTTCAAAAGCTTGCTGCTTCAGTTCATTCCCAGGATCAGTTGGAATGCTTTTTTTTGAAATCTCACCTGTTAATTCCGATGGACTAAATCCACTTAAGAACATAAAGCAGGAGATCAGAATTCCAAATAAGAAAATGGTGACAGTTACTTTTTTCATTTTATTACTGCTTTGATTATAGAAACAAAATTGCAGTAAAAAAGAACCTTACACTTGACCGAGCAAGCCAAGCTTTTGACACTTTAGGCCAAACTGGAAAAAAGAATTTATTTTTGTCTAAATGAGGTAGGTGATTGGCCGGTCCAACGTTTAAATGCCCGGTTAAAAGCGCTTTGCTCAGAGAAGCCTGTTTGGAAAGCAATTTCGCCTACGGAGCTAGACGTATTTTTGAGAAGATCTTTTGACATTTTTTCTTGGGTACGCATGATCAGTTCTCTAAAAGTAATTCCATTTTCTGATAATCTTCTGGTAAGCGTTCGGCTACTCATTCCCATATGTTTCCCGATTTGAATGATGTTGGGAATTCCGCTGGGGAGTGCATCTTTTATTAGGCGTTCAACATCAGATACAATTTTAATAGAACTACTTTCTATGCCTTTGGTTTCTTCCTGTACTCTTTCAATTAAAAACTTATTGATACTAACATCTGCCTTCGCCGTCCTAGTTTCAAGGTCTGTGGTTTTGTAGGTCATAAAATTGTGAGCCTGATTAAATAAGATAGGACACTTAAAGCCATCATGGTAGCTTTTTAAATCTTTAGGCGCTCCATGTTTAAAAGAAATACTAAGAGGTGAGATGTCGGTTTCTGTGATTGCCTGAATTACGACTTTCGTTGCAGAGAAAGTGGACTCATTAGATAATTCTACTCCCCTTCGATAAGCATCACGGAATAAATGAATCTTAGATATTTCACCTTCTTGCTCTACTTTAAAAACGTAGGTGTTTGATAAAAGCTGAAAATACCGTTCACTACGTTCGAATATTTCACCAGCTCTTGAGCAAGTTTTCCAAGACAATCCTAATACCCCATAATCATCCATCTTCATCTCTTGACCTACCCTTACTGAAAAGCCGGGATCAAGGACGCGATCCAACATTTCATGAAGCTCAAAAAAAGTATCTGCAGGAACTGCTTGGATATCTTTGATCGATTCTATGGCTATTGGAAGATCATCAAAATCTGCCAATACCATACCTTCGTTCATAGCTTGATCTATCAATTTCTTATATAGGCTAATAGAAATATAATTCATTAATAATGTTTTTATTTTTCTACGTTTTTGACTTAATTTAAGCCTTTAGTAATTTACAGTTTAAAATAATAAAGCTATCTAATTTCCTTCGCAGTTCTTTTCATACTTTTGACTTCGATTCTCAATCATAAGAAAACAATCTCATCCAAAAACAGCCAAGCTTTTTTTCCAGCACCAGGATGCCAGGAAGGAATTACTTCCGGTCCTTTTATGTGAATTGATATTTTTATAAGTTTTGACTGTTCATTCAATATTTTTGAAAATTCCATTTTAGCTTTTCCATCATTAGTATTTGTTTCTGGAAATTTCTCTGAATGATTCACTTCTTTTCCGTCTGCATATACATAAATTACAGCTATTTCTTCAGGTGCAAAGATCCATGATTTGTGATCGATCAATGAAGAGACAACAAAACCTTTGATCTCTTCTTCTTTTTGAAAATCAATATTAATTATCGCTTCTCCTTCGAAACCTTTCCAGGCAGTACTTCTAAAATTAAAATCTCCTTTTTTTTGATCAAAAAGATTATCCTTAATTCCAGGATATTTTTCGCTTGGTTTTATAATCTCCACATTTTCAATATCAATTTTTCTCATCGCAAATAACTGCATCTCTATTACGTCACTATTCATGAAATCATCTTGACTGGCCATGAAATTATAGGTACCACTTTGGTTTACTTGAATTGGATGATTATAGATCGGACTGTTTGGATTAGGGATCGTGCCGTCAGTAGTATAATAAATCTTTGTTCCTTCTTCTGATGGTAAAATTTTTATACTTGAGGCTTTTTCAAAAAAAACATTTTCAACACGAACTTGAGGTGGCGATAATTTTACTTGATCCGATTGGAGGTAATCTTGAGAGTCTGAATTACAAGCTACAAATAATAAAACGCTCCAAGCAATCATCATGCAATTCCTCATACTCTTATCATTTTCATGGGATAAACTTGGCCAGCATTCCATTGAGCAACATAAATATTATCATCTTCATCAACACAAACATCATGTGGATGTTTAAATAATTGAAGGGTCTGATACATCCTTTCTAATGCTCCATTTTGGTAGTTTGGCAGACTTCCACCAGGAGCGGAGATGAGTTGATTTTGTTTATCGAGGACACTTACAAATCCTGTATTATTTCCACCATCTCCTGACCAGATAGTAGCGAGATAGACGTTTTCATCTTTGATCACTGGCCTACAGATAAAAGCACCGGGGAGATCAATACTTGATTCATATTGACCATCCATTGAAAAATATTTCAGTTGATTTTTTTGACGAGCAGTGATTAATAACTTATCACTTCCTCCTCTCCTATCTATTGCTATTCCATGCGCATTATGAAATTGATTTTCCGCATCACCTTTGCCTCCAAAATAATTTTTGAGTTGACCATCCTGACCATAGACCAAAATAAATTGGCTGCCATAACCATCAGCAATATAGATGTCTCCATTATCTGAAATAGCAGTTTCGGTAGGAACAAAATTTGACTGAGCAGTGTAGGCAGGTATGTCTTTCGGATATGAAATAGTCATGACAACCTGACCATCGATTTTTGTTTTAATGACCTCATGCCGTTCGGTATCCGTAATGTATAAAAAGTCTTCTCCACCTTCATCTTTCAAAGTCAATCCATGAGCACCTGGATATTCCTTGCCCCAGGTTTCTAGTAATTTTCCATCCTTGTTATAGATGATGATATTATTACTAATGTTGTTGGTCAACAATAAGATTCTTCCTTTGCTGTCTTGTACCATTTCATGGCAATCGGTCACTGGATTAATATTGCTATCCAGTTTTCCCCATTGTTCATTTATTTTATACTGATAGCCGTTATGGCCAATAATGAGATCTTTCATAGGGTATAAATTACTTAGCGGAGCAAAGCCAATTACGGCAGCCGATGATTTTAAAAAATTTCGTCGTTTGATGGGTATTTGTTTTTCATATTTTATAAAATAAAGACGCTAAAAAATAGCTTCTCCACGCTATTTCTCCCTATACAAAGATAGCAGGTACTTTTAAATATAAAAGTACCTGCTATCAATTTAAGAACCTGTTTAAATTTTATCCTTCGAGCTGCAAAAACGTACTTTTAGAATCTGATTTCTCATTTTTATATTCCCATAGCTAAGGCTATGAAAAAACAAAAACGCTTCCTCAGAACCTTAAGAGCTTGTTTAAATTCCATCAATCGGCTGCAAGTGGCAAATCTTATCCTGCATTTCGTTAAAAAGCCTCACCAATGCTATGGCATCGTCTACGTTTTTTGCCTTATCCAGAATAAAATTTTCTCACTTTCGCTCAATCATGAAAGTTTAAACAAGCTCTATATTCCATTTTTTCGCAATCGAAAACAATTTTTAAACAGGTTCTAAGTAAATATTACACTCAAAGTGTATCGATAAACGTAGGAATATTTTTTTTAAAACCCTATTCCACAATTAACAACGAATCTTTAAAAGTATTTAACTGCTGATTAAATGTTTCTAATAAATCATCATCAGTGATTCCATTTTCTTCTGAAAAATTTTGATTAAAAGAAGGTAATGAAAAACTGGTAATTGTGTTTTTATTCATGTGTTTAAAAGAATTAGAAGCTAAATCCAACACAGACTTCCCTCCTCTTCCTCCGGGGGAAGTTGCCATTAAAAACATAGGTTTATCTTCCCAGATACTTCCTTCTAATCTTGACACCCAATCCATGATATTTTTGAATGCTGCGGTGTAAGCTCCGTTATGCTCTGCAAATGAAATGATTATTCTATCCGCATTTTTGATATGCGTTTTAAAAGATTGAGCAAGCTCAGGAATACCTGATTCTTTTTCTCGATCGATGCTATAAATTGGCATTTCAAAATCGTTTAAATCTAGGAAGTTAACTGCTGCATTTTCAATTTTACTGGCAACGTATTTTGCCAGTTTTCTATTGATTGAGTTTTTACTATTACTGGCTCCGAAGGCTAATATTTTATTTGTCATTATGATTTCAATTTTATGATTAATTTCTTTAGTGTCTCTAATTCTGAAGGACTGAGTTTTCCTATAAATGGCTGATGAAAAGCTTCCACTCTTTCATCCAATTCTTTCAACTTCTTCAATCCAGCTTCAGTAATGGTCAAATCCATTTTTCTTCGATTCGTAGGGCATTCTTTTCGTTCTGCGAAACCTTTAATAAGCAACTTATCTACGATCCTTGTGATGTTACTATTTCGCTGGACCATGCGTTCTAGAACATCGGAGACCGAAATCGGTTTACCTTTCGCCCCTCTTAATATCCGGAGGACGTTAAATTGAGGCTCAGTAATTCCGAACTCCTTTAACTCTTTACTTACCTGATCTGTAATCCAATGACCAGTCCTAATGATCTGAAAGATGGTTTCGTAATATTTTTTATTCATGTCTAAACATCTATTGTATGTACAAATGTATATTAAAAAAAATAGAATTGCAAATATTTCTCAAATTGAACTAGGATAAAGCTTAGGAGATGACGATCATTCATCTCCTAAACTTTGTTACGGCTGACTCTTCTGAGACCGATCTCCCCTAGTCAGAGGACTTTCGAAAATCAGGGTTAAAGACCACTCCTACTTGCAAATAATCTTTTCCAAAATCATTTACGCGTTGTCGTAAATAGCCTACCTGAGCTTGGGTTGTTTTACTAAACTGATACCCTAAAGCGAAATACAATCGATTTCGATCAAAAAAAGTTTGCTTGGTATTTACAAAAATCTCGTCATAAACTCCAAGGAAAAAAGTACCTTTTTCAATCGTAGGTTTGTTTAGAGGAAGAAAGACCATCAGTCGATAACGAATTCGGTTTTTATAATCTGAATTAACCCATCGTTGTTCGAGGCGATATCGATGTTCAAATTTTAGGCGACTTACTTTATTAATCAAAATAAGTTGTTGAAACAATCGACTTTCTGTTGACTCTGGAGATTTTTGTTCGCTTTCAAAATCATGCGATGCAACATAACCATAGCCAAAGGTTAGAATTGTGTTTTTATTTAAATGATAATTTACACCAGTTCGTAAAAGCAGCTGCTCAATATTTACAGGTTCTATAGTGTGGTTTCGATATTGAACTTCTGAGTGAATACTCCAATCATCAGAAATGCGATTGGTACCAAAATACATTAACCAGTTACCAAACTCACCCTGTTGCGCAAGCAGAGGGTTTGACAACAAGACTAATATTAAAATTGAGAGCGTTAGTTGTATATTTTTAATCATATTTTATTTAACTATTATAATCTAATCATCCATAAGAGAACCGAGTATTCTCAAATTAAATTACAATTAATCAGCAATGACAATTTTCATTACAAAAGTATCCGCATTCCCTCCCCCGGAGAAGGGAATGGGATATCCATGAAGAAATATTGGTTATCTTTAAACAGGTCTTAAGTAAAACTTACTGCACCTGATTTTACATCATACATTGCTCCTACTATATCAATCTCTCCATTTTCCAACATCTCATTGAGCACTGGACTTTGAGCTTTAATATTTTCAATTGTCAATTCAACATTCTTCATTGCTACTTCATTTACGAAATCTAAATTCGAAGAATTACGTTCTACTCCAGGAGCTGTCTCTACTGCATCAACCGCCGGCATTATTTTATCCAACATCTGAGTAAGGTTTCCAAGTTTCGCATGATCGCAAGCTCCTTTTACCGCACCACATGAAGTGTGTCCCATGATTACGATGACTTTTGAACCTGCTAGCTTACACGCGAATTCCAAACTCCCAAGAATATCTTCATTGATAAAATTACCTGCAACTCGGGCATTGAAAATATCTCCGATGCCTTGATCGAAAACAACTTCTGTTGGTATTCTAGAATCGATACAGCTAACAATCGCTGCAAATGGATACTGGCCTGTTGATGTTTCTTTTACTTGCTTATGAAGATCTCGATTCAATACTTCGCCACTTAAAAACCGCATGTTTCCTTCCGCCAATAATTGCGTAGCGATCGAAGGATTTATTACTGATTGACTATCTGCTGTTTGAGTTATTTCGTTAGAAGGAATTAATGTTGCCATTATTTTATTTTATGATTGTTTTAAAATTTAATTTATTATTCTCAAAATTCAGGAGGTGACCGGATTCACCTCCTGAAGTCGATATTATATCGAAACGGCCCTGCCATCAATCGGCAACAGATTATTAATCAAAGCATGTTCGACTTCTGTTGTCTGATTTGTAACACCTTTTCTTTCTCGTTCTATTATTGTCAAATCAATATCACGGACCTTGGCATTGACTTCAAATTCATCAATGATTTCAATGACATCAAAATCAATGTTGATCGATTTTGAAGCGTCGATAATAACTTTAGAACCGTCAGGAATTTGAGATAATGTTCTCTGGATACTTGCCTTATTAATAAACGTAACATCCTCTGCTAAAGCCAATCGGAGAACACCATCTTTCATATCCGTTTCTTTTTCGAAAAGGAAAGGTTTTTTATAGTTATTGTAAAGGACATAGAAAATTGCTACCATTAATCCCATTCCGATTCCCATTAGTAAATCTGTAAAAACAATTCCTAATATCGTCACCATGAATGGTACAAAATGCGTTTTTCCTAGACCATACATTTGCTTGAATAAAACTGGTTTAGCTAATTTATATCCAACTAAAAATAGAATCGCTGCTAAACTCGCTAATGGAATTAAGTTTAATAGAAACGGAATCGCCATCGCTGAACCAAGCATAATAACTCCATGAAATATTGCAGACATCTTTGTTCGGCCTCCTGATTGAATATTCGTAGAACTTCTAACGATTACCTGAGTGATTGGTAAACCACCAATTAATCCAGAAACTACATTCGCAATACCTTGCGCTTTCAATTCTTTATTCGCTGGTGTTACTCTTTTGAATGGATCCATTTTATCTGTCGCCTCTAAGCACAATAAAGTTTCCAAACTAGCAACTACAGCAATCGTAATTCCGGTAATCCAAACAGCAGGATTTGAAATGCTTGAAAAATCAGGAAAAGTAAATTGTGTAAAAAATCCTCCAATGGATTCAGGTACTGGAATTTTTACAACCTGCTCACCATTCAATGCAAAGCCAGGCATGTTTTGAAAAATAAGATTCAAGACAATTCCTAAACCTACTACGATCAATGGACCTTGAATGATCTGAAACAATTTGATTTTTTTCATAAATGGTTGCTCCCACAAAATCAAAATAAGCATAGAAATACTCGTGATGATAATCGCACCTGTACTTAATGATTCGAACATATAAAAGAGTTCAGAAAAAGTATTGTGACCATCAGGTTGAGCAAAAGCAAGACTTCCTTCATAATCTTTGTCATAACCTAATGCGTGAGGAATTTGTTTTAAAATGATAATAATCCCAATTCCTGAAAGCATACCTTTGATCACCGATGAGGGAAAATAATAACCGATGATTCCGGCTTTGGCAAAACCAAGTAGCATTTGAAAAATACCACCGATTACTACTGCCATTAAGAAAATTTCGAAAGCTCCTAATTCTTGAATAGCTGTTAAAACTATTACAGCCAATCCCGCCGCAGGACCACTTACTCCTAATTGAGAACCACTAAAGGCTCCTGCAACAATACCTCCGACAATACCTGCAATAATTCCGGAGAACAATGGTGCTCCTGAGGCAAGTGCAATACCTAAACATAAAGGGACGGCAACTAAAAATACAATAATCGAAGCCGGCAAATCATGCTTTAAATTCTTGAAATAACCGTTTTTTTCTGGATTCATCTTAAAAAAATTTAGAATCAAGCAACACAAGATCAGGTCGAGTCAGTACAACTCAACTAAACTACTTTGCTGATATGTTTTGAAAATAATATTAAGTGAAGCGCTAAATCAATATCAAATTGCAGATATTTTAAACCAACACTTCTTCACTTTGCAAATTTCACATGGTAAATATGAATAATTCGCTGCACAAACATAATAACTTTTATTGATAATAGCAATACTATTACAAATAAATACATGACTACAACACCGAATGGCAAAACTTGTTCACAAAAATGATTACTTTTGTAAAAAAAGATATACCCCCTATGGCAATTGGTATAAAAATTAGTTTAAATGATAAGCTCTATCTAAGAGATCCTCAAGAAACTACCTTGGGTAAAAAGATCATTAAGGAGAGCATTATACTAATAGATGAGATTGGTTTTGAAGCTTTTAACTTTAAAAAGCTAGCGAAAGCTATGGAATCAACCGAGGCTTCGGTTTATAGGTATTTTGAAAATAAACACTTCCTGTTAATCTACCTGGTATCTTGGTATTGGGAATGGGTAAGTTATCTTATCGATGTCCATGTGATGAATATCGAAGATCCTAAACGGCGATTAAAAATCATTATCAAAACTTTGGTTTATGCTTCTAAAGATAATCCATCGATAGATTATGTCAACGAAAATATCCTTCACCGATTAATCATCGCAGAAGGAACAAAAGCATATCACACTAAAGAAATAGATAAAGAAAATACGGACGGATTTTTTATCAATTATAAAAAACTAACCAAAAAGGTCGCTGAGGTGATCAGTGAAATAAATCCTAAATTCCCCTACCCTCATACCTTAGCAAGTAATCTTTTCGAAATGGCGAATAACCATATTTATTTTGCCTTGCATCTTCCGAGACTTACAGATGTGGTTGTCAAAGGTGATGACTATGTGGAAGTCGAAAGGATGTTAGAGTATTTTGCATTTACACTCTTGGAGAATTCAAAATAAGTTTTATTATTTCAATACCGGATATATAAAACATACGGTAAGAATTTCGAAATGAATATAAAATACACACTAGGAGCAATCCTTACTATTCCCATTCTTCCAGTTTTATACTATCAAGGCAAAAAGATAAAAGCAAGCATTCCTAGACTTCCCGAAGCAAAAGATCCAGAGGGCAAGGTGATGGTCAATTCTCAGAAAACTTTAAAGATTATTTCTATTGGTGAAAGTACCATTGCTGGCGTTGGTGCAGATACACATCGCGAAGCTTTTACTGGAACTTTGGCTAATGAACTAGCTTCTCATTTAACAGCAAATATCGACTGGAAAGTTTATGCTAAAAGTGGATATACGGCACAACAAGTGAATGATAAAATTATTGACAAAATCATTGAAAAGGAAATTGATCTGATCGTTATTGGCTTAGGAGCGAATGATGCATTCCAGTTAAATAGTCCAACAAAATGGAAAAGAAGCGTTGAACGTCTAATTGAAAAAATACAAGCCAAATTCAATTACCCCCCAATTGTATTTGTGAATATGCCTCCGATCAAAGACTTTCCTGCGTTTACGTCATTGATTAAGTTTACGGTCGGAAATTTAGTCAATATCCTTGGGAATGAACTAAGTGAAATAATACCTCATTATAAAAAAACTTACTTCCATTCCAAAAGACTCGTCTTTGAGGACTTCATTAATAAGTCTGAAAAAGATATTACCATTGATGATTTATTTAGTGATGGTGTTCATCCGTCAAAATTGACCTATCAAGCTTGGGCAAAAGAAATAACTTCTTTTATTTTAGATAACAAAATAATAGAAGGCTGAGGAAAATCGAATCTTTAACCATCCCAATCCAAATTCCTAAAATTAAAAGCAGGAGCACTTTAACCTTCATCCTTTTTAAATTTCATTTTTGTTTGATCGGTCATGATGATAAAGAATTTTGCCTTCGTAGTACAAGTGACATTATGAAAAACGTTTGCAGGAATATCATAACTATCTCCAGCAGATAGCGTCTTCATTTTGTCGTTTTCTTTGTAAATAATACTTCCTGCCCTCATCAACAAAAGCGCACCTTCATTTACCTTATGATTAGATAATGCATCTCCTGGGGCACCTGAAATATCAAGCACTTTATAAGGAGTTTCTGTTTTAATAACTTTGATTGCTACTTTCATTTCTATAAGGTCATTAAGTAAGTGAGGAATGGAATGATCGTCATTATTGCTATGGTGGCTTGGTATACCGGAACAAATAATTTTGCCTTCGCTTCACTAATATGAAGGATGACATTCGTAAAAAACATAAGCATTCCCAAGGCAACAAACCAAATAAAATCAGGTGTCAGATAAGACATCGCAACTATTGACCCCACCATAAATACACATGGAATTGTGATCACCACATTCATGTACCAAAATATTCGATCTTCGTCTTTGCTTTCGGCATAGCTCATATATTTACTCCATAATGATTGCTGCTCCCCTACTGGAGTAATTTGTTTTTTTTGATTTAAAATATTCTTACTCGTAGATACCATAACTAATTTATTTTAATTAAAGATATAAAGACCTTTTTGTCTTATTTTATTTTAAATTTTTTTACCTGTTATATACCTCCTGATGAAACCCTTTCACCAAATCAGCAAGTGTATTATTGTTACACATCTGATGAAGTTGGCTTCTAACTACCTCAAATTTATTATGCAACGGACAAGGTTTCTTCGCATTGCACTCACTCAAGCCTAGGCCACATTTTACAAAAACATCATTGCCATCAATCGCTTCCACAATATCGTATAAGGTGATTTCATCTAAATTTCTGGAAATATAAAAACCTCCTGCCGGGCCTTTTTGAGAACTGATAATTTTTTTCTTCACAAGGTTTTGCAAAATCTTAGCGGTAAAAGATTCTGGTGTTTTCGCTTGCTTACAGACTTCCTTAATCCCAATCTTTCGACTTTCGTGCCCTGCTTCCGCAATCACTGTCAAGGCTCTTATTCCGTATTCGCAGGCTTTTGAAAACATAATTTTTGATGATTTTTATACTTAAATAATAAGCACAATACAAATATAAGATAAAAAGGTCTTTTATTCCAGTATTTAGTTGGTTTTTTATTTTAATTATAGATTAAAGTGCCTCTAACCGCATAAAAATACAGTTAAGACCAACATTTATCTATCATAAATTATAGAAAATTTCCACTTCATAAACTAAACTATGCTTCGATTAAAACGGATTCGAATCTGAGCTTATTCTTCAACAATAATTTTTTATATTTTAGGTAGGTCTTTTATCTTTTCAAATGTCTTTATATTGAGAACCATTAAAAAAGATAAAAAACATAGTAAATGAAAAATTTGTTACCTCTATTATTAATCCTTGCAACCTTACAATTAAATGCTCAGGATTTTTACGATTTAAATGCGATCCAAACGATTGAGATCACTTTTGCAGAAAGCAATTGGGATCAACTTCTCGACGCCGAAAAAGCCGGAGATGAAAATTACATCATGGCTCAAAGTATATCCATCAATGGCGTAGTCATGGATAGCATCGGAGTCAAATACAAAGGTAACAGTACCTATAATGCTAATCAGGTTAAAAACCCTTTTCACATCGAACTGGACACTTACAAAGATCACGATTACGATGGATACACGGACATCAAACTTAGTAATGTGGCCAAGGATCCTTCTTTTCTTAGAGAAGTTTTATCCTACCAAATTTTGCGGCAATACATGGATGCGCCGCTTTCCAATTATGCTAATGTTTCTGTCAATGGAACATTAATAGGTTTATACAGTAATTCAGAGGCTGTCTCAAAAAAGTTTATGAAGAGCCGTTTCGGTTCAAATGATAATACATTTGTAAAATGTAATCCTCCGGCAGGTGCAGGACCACAATCCAATGATTTTCCGAACCTCGTTTACTTGGGGCAAGACAGTACAGATTATTATGATGCTTATGAATTAAAATCTGATGATGGTTGGGATGAATTAATCGAACTATGTGATGATTTAGAAAATGACATCAATAACATTGAAGATATTTTGGACGTCGATAGAGCTTTATGGATGTTGGCTTATGACAATGTAATGGTCAACCTAGATAGTTACATCGGAGCTTTCGCTCAAAATTATTATTTGTATAGAGATGACAATGGGCGCTTCGTTCCTGTGGTCTGGGATTTGAATGAATCTTTTGGTAAATTCAGTATGACCGGAACATCTAACCTCACAACCACGGCTCAAAAACAACAAATGGATTATCTTCTTCATGACAATGATGGTGACTTTCCATTGATACAGCAACTTATGAGTGTACCTACTTACAAGCGTATGTATTTAGCTCACTTTAAAACAATCCTTCTGGAAAATTTTGACAACGATTCCTATTTCACAACTGGAATGGAATTGCAAACTTTAATTGATGCAGCTGTTCAGGCTGACAATAATAAATTCTTTACTTATAACAACTTCATTGATAATCTTGAGGATGATGTTGCCGGTGGTGGCGGCGGTCCAGGTGGTGGTGGTACTCCAGGAATTACGAATCTAATGGATGGTCGAAATGATTATCTTTTAGGACTTTCTGATTTCACACAAACGGCACCTAGTATTTCAAATATTACTCCTTCAAACACAAGTCCTGTGGTTAATGAAACGATCACAATTACTGCTTCTGTTTCCGATGAAACCTCTGTTATTTTAGGGGCAAGAGATGAACTAAACGGGCGTTTCACAAAAGTACAAATGTATGATGATGGTGCCCATAATGATGGTGCAGCTAATGATGGAACTTATGGTGTTGATGTGCAAATCAGTACTTCTTTTATTCAGTATTTTATTTATGCTGAAAATGATAATGCTGGAAAATTTTCTCCACAACGTGCCGAACATGAATACCATACTTTGACTGCTACCCTTTCGGATGTTGAGGTTGGTGATTTGGTGATCAATGAGGTAATGGCTTCCAATGATTTCACTGTTGCAGATCAGGACGGAGAATATGATGATTGGATTGAGTTGTATAATAATGGTACGGATGAGATTAATCTGGAAGGATATTTTCTATCAGACGATCCAGATGATTTGATGAAATGGGTGTTTCCTGCTGGTACGAGTATAGCTTCGGATAGTTACTTAGGCATCTGGGCAGATAATGATGAAGATCAAGATGGCTTACATGCTAACTTTAAATTGTCCGCAACTTTGGAATCTTTGTTCTTAGTTGATCCTACTGGAGAAATTATCGACGAGGTGAGTATTGTGGATCAGACAACGGATATTTCATTCGGTCGTTTTCCAAATGGAACTGGAGATTTTCAAACCATGTCTCCGACTTATCTTTCTGAAAACAATTTGAGTACAAGTATTACTTCAATTGAGCTTGAAGATTTTAGTTTAAAAGCTTTTCCAAATCCGGCTTCTGAATCATTCTTTTTAGAGATCAGTGAGGAAGAATTAAAAGAAAGAGATCTTTTAATTTACAATATGAATGGTGTTCTTTTTTATCAGGATGTAATTTCTAAAAATGCTCGGATCAATACTGCTGATTGGGAGGCAGGAATGTATTTGATTAAAATT
The DNA here is from genome assembly GCA_937921595.1 of uncultured Saprospiraceae bacterium. Lineage (GTDB taxonomy): Bacteria > Bacteroidota > Bacteroidia > Chitinophagales > Saprospiraceae > JAHDHW01. The sequence continues at coordinate 5,996 of CAKZTD010000007.1, read as the reverse complement.
GAGAATTCGTTTTTGAAATTGGTTATTATTTAATTCTACTTTTTCAGTTTTAAATAAAATTCATGTGTCTATTTTTTCTGTTCTTTTCCATTGCTGAAAAGAACCAAAAAACTAGGCCCATGAAATGCTATACTTTCTACCACCCTCCCGCTCCCTCATAATGGGCCATTCCAAACCCACCACTTGAGATGCATTTCGAAAGCAGAAATTATAGTGCAAAAGTAGTTTTAAGATTTGTTCAAAAACGCCTAAATTGAAAAAAGATCCTATCATTTGAAATGGTAGGATCTCTTTTTTAATATCTCTTCTATTCTGTTTTTAGATATTTTTAAAATTCAAACTAAAAACCGGCGTCACTTCTCTCAATACATCAAAAGCGGTTTCGGCCATTTTATTTCCTTTATTATCTAACAAAGGATTTACTTCAACCAACTCCAAACAAACGACTTTTCCTGATTCTAAAAAGCGACTAATGATAACTTTCACTTCCTCAGGATCAAATCCTTTTTGAACCGGCGTCCCTGTCCCATAAGAGATCAAATCACAATCCAAACTGTCTACATCAAAAGAGATGTAAATCATATCACAATGATCCAATTTCTCTATGGCTTCTTTTAGACATTTCTCAAATCCTCTGAATCGCATTTCTGCAACCGTATAATTCTTAATTCCTTGTTCTTCAATAAACCCATCCTCAGGTTCTTCGGTATCTCTTACTCCGAAAAAGATTAAATCCTCAGGAGCGAGTTTTGAACCTTCTATCCCCGTATTTTTCAGATCTTCCCATAAGTTTGTAGTAACCTCACTGACTTCATTGATTTGGAATCTCTTATTATCAGCTCCTATTGTTGCGGCCAATGGCATTCCATGAATATTTCCCGAAGGCGAGGTAAATGGGGAATGTAAATCTGCATGAGCATCAACCCAAATCACGCCCATCCGTTTTTCAGGAGCAGCAGCTTTAACACCAGCCATTGTACCCAATGCAGAAGAATGATCTCCTGAAAGTACAATTGGAATATCTCCTTCTTCCAAGGTTTGCTTGACAACATCGGCAACTCGTTGGCATTGCTCTTTTACAAATCTAATCCGCTTAGCAAAAGGCCGATTCACCTTATTGTAAATAGATTCATTATGCGAATCAATATCAACAAATGGGTAGCGGTGAAAATAATCATCATTTACTTTAATCGCTGCAATTTCCATCGCATCAATACCTAAGTCTGCTCCTCTGGTTCCTGCTCCAATATCAGACCTGTTTTTAAGTATTTTTATTTGGCTCATCGATTTTCTTATTTTTTAAAATGGTTAATTTGGTTTTAATTCGTAGCTCTTCTCTTTATATCCTTTTGATTTTCAAAATTAGGCCTAAAGATAATACAATATTAATTACACAGTACCAAAATCAATTTGTAGTAGTGCCACCAATTTGCTTAAATCGTTTTTCTAGTTTATGGTTTGCTCGAAGTCCTGGATTTATACATCAATAATGTCCGCTCTAAGCTATATTTATGTATTAAAAAGAGAACAATAAACTGAACTAGAATTAGTTTGTTATAATTCTTTTATAAAAAAGTTGATTACATCGCGGTAAACTCAATCAAAAATCAATAGCATGAACGGATCAATTTTCAAATTTTCAACAATATTATTTTCTCTAATTTTAATCGGAGGTTTAAGCACCTCTTGGATGACACAACATTCTTTTAAAAATCAAAAAAAGGATAACATGGCAAATCAAGAAACCAAATATGGTATAGAAGGTCTTCAAGCACCAGAACTTAGTGCTGATATTGAATGGGTGGATGAAACAGGAAATGAAATGAGTCCAGTAAAACTTGCCGACCATCAAGACAAATTTAAAGTCCTCTACGGTTTTCAATCCTGGTGTCCTGGTTGTCACAGCAGAGGTTTACCTGCTTTACAAAAAATGGTAGATGCTTTAAAGGATAATGACAAAGTTGAATTCTTTGCCATCCAAACTGTCTTTGAAGGATCAAGTTCAAATACGAAAGAGAAGATGCTCGCAACTCAAAAAAAATATGAGCTTCCTATTCCTTTTGGACATGATGTCGGAAATGAAAATACGCGCAATAGATCAAGTACAATGTATAATTATAAAACAGGCGGAACACCTTGGTTTATTTTTATCAATCAAAAAGATACCGTAGTTTTTAATGATTATCACCTAGATGTTGACAAAGCTATTGCGTATTTAAAAGAAATTGAATAAGAGAAAAACTATAGGTTTAAACATTGAAAACAAAGTACTTCCCAAATTCAACTTCAAAATTAATAAAAGGAGAAGACGTTTTCGTATCTTGATCGCTATGGAATTCCTCAATCGTTTTGTGATCAAGGCATTCCTAAATGATTAATCTTTGAAATTTTCAAATACGTCAAGCATCAACAAATCAAACCTGTTGCGATTTGTACTTACATGATTAAGGCCTTGTTTTAAAAATGAAATAAATTAATAGCATAAATTCAATGAAACTCAATATCCAAGATACTTTCAATAAGGAACTTCCAGCTGATCCTAATAAAAATAACACCCGGCGTCAAGTATTTGAAGCTTGTTATTCTTTTGTAACACCGAGGGTTCCTTCCAATCCTGAAGTCATTCATGTGTCTAAAGAAATGGCAGAAAATTTAGGCCTCAGCGATGAAGATATTCAATCAAAAGACTTTTTAGAAATCTTTACGGGAGCAAAAGTAATGGAAGGAACTGAGCCTTATTCTATGTGCTATGGTGGTCATCAATTTGGCAACTGGGCTGGACAATTAGGAGATGGCAGAGCAATCAATCTCACGGAGGTTGTTCATAAAAATCAACGCTGGGCATTACAATTAAAAGGTGCTGGAGAAACCCCCTATTCTCGAACAGCAGATGGACTTGCGGTTTTGCGATCATCTATCCGAGAACATCTTTGTAGTGAAGCAATGTATCATCTTGGCGTACCGACGACCAGATCTTTATCCTTGAGTCTGACCGGTGACCAGGTTTTACGAGATATGATGTACGATGGAAATTCAGCTTACGAAAAAGGAGCGGTGGTCTGTCGGGTAGCTCCTTCATTTATTCGCTTTGGAAATTTTCAAATTTTCGCTAGTAGAAGTGATACTGTCAATTTAAAAAAACTCACAGATTATACGATCAAGCATTTCTTTCCAGAAATCGAAGGAGATTCGAAATCTAATTACGTCCAGTTTTTCAATGCAGTATTAGACAAAACTTTAGCCATGGTGATCGAATGGCATCGAGTCGGTTTTGTACATGGTGTAATGAATACAGACAATTTATCTATCCTCGGATTGACGATTGATTATGGCCCTTATGGTTGGTTAGAAGGTTATAATAATAATTGGACACCGAATACTACTGATCGACAAAATGCCAGATATCGTTTTGGAAATCAAGCTGGAGTTGCCTTGTGGAATTTGTATCAATTGGCGAATGCTCTTTATCTTTTGGTGGAGGATTCCAAACCTTTTGAGGATGCTTTGGAAAGATACAAAACGGATTTCTCAGAAGCTAAGATGAAAATGATGCGAGCGAAATTAGGTTTAACATTAGAATATGAAGGTGATGTAAATTTAATGATTGCATTGGAAAAAATATTAGAATTGACGGAAACGGATATGACGATCTTTTTCAGACTCTTAGCAACTGTTCAAAAAACAACCGATACTCCTGAGTCGATTCTTGAAAAAGCAAAACCGGCTTTTTACAAACCAGAAGAATTGGAAGGGCAAATTTTAAAAGATTGGAAGGTCTGGTTAAAAAATTACCTCAGTCGTTTAAAAGTAGAATTGCAATCTGATGAAGATCGTTTGACCCAAATGAATTTAAGCAATCCAAAATATGTATTGCGAAATTACATGGCTCAGATTGCGATTGATGCTGCTGATCAAGGAGATTATTCTATCATCTCTGAATTGCATGAAGTTTTGAAACAGCCATATGCGGAGCAACCTGATTTTGAAAAATGGTTTGCGAAACGTCCTGAATGGGCTCGAAATAAAGTGGGATGCTCGATGCTATCTTGTAGTTCTTAAATAAAAACTAAAAACCAAAACACAATATGAAATTAATCAAATTATGCTCCTTCTCAGAATTAGAAGAGAAAGAGCCAATGGGTAAACAAGTAAATGGATTAGATCTTGTTGTCGTCAAATATGGAAAAGAAGTTTCCGTCCTTTATGGAAGATGTTTGCATCGTGGTGCCTTGATGGCAGATGGTCATGTCGAAGGAGAAAATCTAATTTGCGGTGTGCATGGATGGGATTACCGATATGATACTGGTGTCAGTGAATACAACAATAAAGAGGTACTCAATAAATTCTATTCTGAAATAACAAAAGGAGTCGTCTACGTCGATGAAGATGAAATCAACGCTTATTTAGTTGATAATCCTCAACCATTTAATCGGGACCAATATCTTGGACAGTATGCGGATACGCATCCTGAAAGTACAGAACCTTATACCGGATATATCAAACATCTCGCTCAAAATGGATTAAAAAAATATGGTCATCACGGCCCTTCTGCATCAATGGGCGTTGATCGAAATACATTACCTAAATGGGAAGACATTCAATTCCTTCCTGCGCAATTAGCGACTCGTCCTTTACTGGATGAAGAAGCCGTAAGTACTAAAGTTGTTATCGGCCCTAGAGCTGAAAAGCCACTCGTTTTGGATATTCCTTTATTTGTTTCTGACATGAGTTTTGGTGCTCTTTCTAAAGAAGCTAAAATCTCTCTGGCTATGGGTGCCGAACTATCAGGTACTGGAATTTGTAGCGGTGAAGGAGGAATGTTACCTCAGGAGCAAGCCAATAATTCTAAATACTTTTATGAATTAGCATCTGGTAAATTTGGTTTCTCTTGGGCGAAAGTCAAAAAAGCACAGGCTTTTCATTTCAAAGGAGGACAAGGAGCTAAGACCGGAACCGGAGGCCATCTTCCTGGTAATAAAGTAACCAAGGAAATTGCAAAAGTAAGAGGGCTGAAGGTTGGTGAAACAGCAATCTCTCCAGCGGCTTTTCCTGATTTATTTACTGCAGAAGATTTCAAAGCTTTCGCAAATGAGGTGAGAAAGAAAACGGGAGGTATTCCTATAGGATTTAAAATTGCAGCAAGTCATATTGAAGCGGATATTGATTTCGCTTTAAAAGTTGGCGTAGATTATATCATCCTCGATGGACGTGGTGGTGGAACTGGTTCTGCTCCAACGATCTTAAGAGATAACATCAACGTTCCGACCATTCCAGCATTGGCGAGAGCAAGAAAACATTTGGATAAAGTCGGCGCCCGAGATATTACTTTGGTGATTACCGGAGGTTTGCGGGTACCTGAGGATTTTTCGAAAGCCATGATGCTTGGAGCAGATGCCGTTGCGGTATCGAATTCTGCATTGCAGGCCATTGGATGTTTAGGAATGCGAGCTTGTAGTAGTAACAATTGTCCTGTTGGAATCGCTACTCAAAAAAATCATCTTCGAAAAAGATTAATCATAGAAGCTTCGGCTCAACAATTAAAAAACTTTTTTGAAGCAAGTACGGATCTAATTAAAGTTGTTGCTCGCTCTTGCGGACATGATGACGTTTCAAAATTTAACCATCATGATCTTTCAACTTTTGATTATGACATGCATCGCTTGACAGGTATCGCTTATGCTGGAGTTTAAGGATCAGATAAAAATATTGGACAACACCAGTTGAGTTGAAATTAAACTAAGTTGCGAATAAATAAAGTCCATCCGCTTTACTCTCTCGAAGAGAAAAACTTTTGTGTTCCTATGTGCCTTATGTGGTAAGCTTTGTTTTGAACCACATAAGTCACATTAGGACATATAGCAAATGCGTTTTCTTCGAAAATTTATTCATAGTCTCCAACTTAGATTAATTAGCATATTTCATTTTTTAAAAGAATTACTTTTCTCACAAATAGAATAATTCCTTACTTTTGCCCAATGCAAGAACCATTACTTCAT
>CAKZTD010000006.1 GCA_937921595.1 uncultured Saprospiraceae bacterium | reverse complement strand
TACTATACCTGGATTGAAAGGTCGTGATCCAAAAGAGATTTCTGAAAAGAATCTTTCACGCATCATTCAAGCAAGAGTTGAAGAGATCTTAGACTATGTTGTTTGGGAAATCCGACGTTCTGGATACGAGCGTAAAATGATCGGTGGTATCGTACTTACCGGTGGTGGCGCTTTATTAAATCACATTGAAAAATTGACTGCTTTCCATACTGGAATGAGTACAAGGATTGGTTTGCCAATCGAACTACTTGGACACGGATATGATGAGCGAGTTTGCTCTCCGATTTTTGCAACCGCTATTGGTTTGTTGAAAAAAGGAATTGATAATACTGACTATACACTTCTTGAAGAAGAAGTGGTAGAGGAAGTTGTTGAAAATGTAATAGCAAAAGAACCTGTTATGGAAACTGTTACCGATATCAATAATGGTAAATGGTATGAGCAGATTTTCAAGAAAACAAAAGAATGGTTCGAAGCTGAACCAGACACTGAATTTTAAATTTTAAAAGAAACGAATTAAACAGTTAATAACTAAGTATGATAAAATGAAACTGAAAGATAAGAGGCTCGTTCAAAAAAGTAACGGGACTTTATTACTAAAGCTTCATTCTTCATATCATATTACTTAACCTTATTAAAAATCTACATTATGTTATTTGATTTACCACAAGACGAAGGGTCTATAATAAAAGTAATCGGAGTTGGAGGTGGTGGAAGCAATGCCGTGACGCACATGTTCAAGCAAGGCATCGTTGGAGTTGATTTCGCAATTTGTAATACCGATAATCAGGCTATGGAACTTAGCCCAGTCCCTACAAAAATAGCTCTAGGTCCTGAATTAACAGGAGGCCGTGGAGCAGGTTCGAAGCCAAATATTGGCGAAAGAGCGTGTTTAGAAACAATCGAAGAAGTGAGAAGCTTCTTGGAGAATGACACCAAAATGTTATTCGTCACTGCCGGAATGGGTGGAGGAACAGGAACTGGAGCTGCACCTATTATTGCTAAAGCTGCTCAAGAACTTGATATCCTTACCGTAGGTATTATTACCTTGCCATTTACTTTTGAAGGTCGTCGAAGATCTTCTCAAGGACATGAAGGTTTGGAAGAACTAAAAAAACACGTTGATACACTCATCGTAATTTCTAATGATAAACTTAGAGAGATTCACGGCAATCTTTCAATCTCAGAAGCATTCGCTGAAGCAGATGATATCCTGACCACAGCTGCCAAAGGTATCGCTGAGATTATTACTGTTGCTGGTTATGTCAATGTCGATTTTGAAGATGTTAACACCGTAATGAGAGGTTCTGGTGTTGCCATTATGGGAACCGCCGCTGCTGAAGGCGATGACCGTGCAAAAGTTGCTGTTGACAAAGCATTGAATTCTCCGCTTTTGGAAGATAATAATATCAAAGGTGCTCAACACATCTTATTAAATATTACTTCTGGAACTCGTGAAGTTACAATGGATGAAATTTTTGAAATTACAGAATTTGTACAAGAAGAAGCAGGTTATGGAACAGACTTGATCTGGGGTAACTGTTTCGATGAAAACTTAGGAGAAAAAATCTCTGTTACTATTATTGCAACAGGATTTGAACATGATAAAGGCAAAGTGCCTTTGGAAGAAAAGAAAGAAGATAAAATTGTAGTCTCTTTGGATGGCGACATGCCAAAAAAAAAGAGTGGGCTTTTTGATATAGGACATGACAATGAAGTTGATAATGCGAAGACTGTTGAATTCGATAACATCAAAGCATCTATCGAAAAATACCAGAGATCAAAGTACTCTTATGACGAGCCTTATGTGAAAACTCAGGATAAAATTCGTCAAGAGGCAGAGATGAAACTTAGGATGGAAGAGGAAGCACTTCGAAGAGAAAAGCTTAGAAATGTATCCACTAATCTTAGTAATCCTCAGAATATTGTCAACATGGAAAATGAACCGGCTTATTTGAGACGTCGAGTTAATCTTGATGATGTAAAACATTCTTCAGAAGCTGATATGTCCAACTGGAGTATCACAGAAGGAGAGGAGCCAGAATTAAAAGATAATAAATACTTACACGATAATGTAGATTAAACTTTACTTAAGGTTAAGTTAATCAAATTCGGGCGCGGCTTTTGGCTGCGCCCTTTTTTTATGTTCTTTCAAGAATTGATTTCCCGTCACTGTTGGACTAACAAGTCCTTTGAATTAACGAGGATTTTAAATCCTCGTTTCAATAAGGCCGATACTTCTCATTCGGAAAAGAGATCAGTGGATTTTTATTGAATTTAAAATTTAACCCAAAATTCAAGATAGAATAAACATTGTCAAAACGAATGTTATGATAATCTCGACCCCAGTAATGTTGAACTACAAAACCAAAATTTCTATTTCTAAGGAAGTTTATTTTTAAAAAGTTTTTAATGCCAAACCTATATTTTTTCTCACTGGTACCTGCTCTCCAATTGTCGAGATCTTTATCCGTAATGAAAACCATCTCTGCTCGCCATTGCAAATTCATGTAATCATTTAAGTAATATCGGTTATTCTTTGTTTTAGTATAATCGACGGAATATTTTTTAAACTTCCAGATTCGGATAGCTTTAGAAACATATTGAAGATTTAATAACAAACGATTTTTGCCAAAATTTCTTTCTTGCTCTGGAGCAAATTTTAAAAGACCTTCTATCAATTGTAAATCTCTTCGATAACCTCCCCAAATTGAAAAAATGTCTCCTTCTTTTTGAGCAAGATGCCAGCCAACCAAACCTTGTAAATAGTTAGTCGAAAAATCGCCGTTTTGATAATCATGTCTTAAGTTTTGATTGTCAACATAAAAACCTTTTCCTTGGCCATTGGAATAATGCATGAGTTTAAATTGCGTCGTTACCGCTTTATAATTTGTTGAAGTATGCGAATTCCAAAAATGCCTTCGATCATAAGGGCCACGGATATTGAAAAACTTTGACCCCAATTCAATTTTCATAGAATCCTTTTGCTCATACTTTTTCAGCGCAAAACCACGGAAATTATCCCACGGTGACCAGTCCCAAGCAAAACCGAAAGCATTCGTTGGAGGCAAAATAGGGGAGCTCTCATTTTCTCCAACTCGGAGTTGTCCCCAATAATCGAAAGTAACTCGGGAAGCTTGAAAACCATTTTTACTCATCCCTCGACCTCGATAAATAGTCAAGGGTATATAAAGATTGATTTCAAGCTTCATCTTATCCGACTCTTCGGGGGCTAAATCTTGAAGGTGAGGGAGTTTCTTTTTATAACTATTAGCAAAGAAATTAAAATAAGAAATGGGCTCAATAGCAGCAAATAAAGTATGGATTGCAAAGTAGACAGTGGTGTCATTATCTGGTTTGAAATAAACGACTTCCAATTCATTTTTTCCTTTTAGATAAGGATGCTTAAAAGCAGGAACAGGAATACTGTCCGAATCAGTTTGAGCAGAAAGTTGGAAAGAAAAAGCTAAAATAAAAATAAAGAAAAAGAGTCCGCTGAAATTGTGCATATCAATGAGATTGAAATTAAAAAAATGAAATTTCACTAATTTCTTCTCTCCCTAAATCTTCATATCACGAATACTATTCGCGCAGCGAATCTATCCCTATCATCGTAAATGATCTATCCCTTCCCGATTTCACATCGGGACTATCCCTATTTCGTTTTTACGAAATCTATCCCTCATATTACCCCTGACTTTTTGAAATTCGTCGCATCCACCAAAGTATAATACCAATGACGTTGGCCAGAAGCTTCTCCTCGTTTCAACAACTTTGTCCAAAAGTTATAAAATACTTCCGTATCAAAAAATACCTGACAACCAGCAGAATAGCTTCCCACAATTACTTTATCCACAATGTCCAAATCTTTTGCTGCAATGTGTTTGGTATTATCTCTGACATTCGTTCGGTTGAGGGTGGTCCGAATTGTAAGCGAACGTTTAAATATTTTTTTAATAGAATTATTTAGTGGTAAAGCATCAAACTGGTCTAGCAATTTATCCAATTGGACTTTATCTTTTACAGCATCACTTTTCTTTTGTAAAATTCCGGTGATTATTTTATAAAAATCATTACCTGCGATCCCATCAACTCCTTTGTCAATTCGTGTTAAGTATTCAATCTGAATATCAACAATCCGCTCAACATGTTCATCCTTAATCAAAGCAACTATCTGATCGATAGAAAGGTTTTTCCAGGTTTTAATTTCCGCAGGGCTGTAGTCACTGATGTGTTTTAAAATTTCATAAATCTTCTTTTTAGTCGATTCTTTACGCCGACCATCAATCCAAATGCGAACCGTCTTTCTTTTGACATTTTGCACATCAATCACTTTATGAACGAGACCTTTTTGTCGGACTATAATTTTTCCATCCTGAATTCCCGATCGAGTGATTGGTTTATGGCCAAGCATGTTTTCAAGATTCTTATAAGGCGCACCTCCGGTCTCTCCGTATTTACTAAGGATCAAATAAATTTCAGAAAGGACAAGGTTGAGTTTAAATAAAGTATCTGTATCTGCTTTAGAACTTGGAGTGCCATGTTGCATTTTTTGATTTAAACCAAATTTTGCCAACCAAGTATTTCGTGCCTTTCTCGCATTGTCTTTTGTCAAACCAGGAGCACTAGGGTATAAAAAACTATTGCCACCTTGGTGAAAATTCATCGTTGTATCTCCAGAGCACCATTCAGGAATTCGATCATTTCTTTTAAGGTCTTTCTTTTTATTGATTGATTTGGAACTACCTTCTTTTAAGGCATTCCGAGTTCGGCCCGCTGGTTGCCGCATATTATGATAGCCAGGGAGCATCGTCATGGTCTGTGGAAATAGCTGTCTGGCTTTTTGTCGAGAACCCGGTTCTGTTGTGGCAATATTCAATTCGCAATGAGCATTCCCAGAATGATCTACCCAGCAAGATGCGATCGTGTCATTATAGCCAGCATCCCTAGAGCGTTTTTCTACAATCACTCTTCTCAGTCCTACCAGGTTGACAACTCCTGGGCGATTACTCCAAAGACCATTTCTTAGTTGAACCAGTTTTTTTAAATAATGATAATAGGTAGAAGGGGAGGCGTCATGAGTCGGCGGGAGTAGTTTTTCTCCAGTATCTGGATCCTTCAAGGTTTTGTTGAATGATTCATTTAAAAAATCTAAGCGATCTTTTTTTATGATGTTTTTATAAAAGCCCGGACCAGGTTTGCCATCTGCCTGTTTGAAAATCGCTTTAGCATTCTTGCTCTTTACTTGTAATTGTTTAACAGCGGACTGCATTTGTAAACTCATAACGAAAGCGATTCCTTTATCTGGAATAATTTGAACCTCATCTTCAATCGTTCCATTCAATTGATCTGGTACCTGATAAATCTCATCGTGTTTTTGATAAACAAAACGCATCAGTTTGATGATTCCATTCCAGTTGTAATTCGCTATTATATAATCTCTTGCCGTTTGAATAGGCTTATCAATGTGCTTACTGATACCATTGGCGATTAAACTAATATTGACTGAGGTAGGATTAATCGTAAGATTAAAGGGGGCATTTGCTTTGAAAGGCATTTTATGTTGGTTTTTCAGGTGTTTTCTAGAACTCAAATAAAACAAGACTGGCTTTAATTTTAAATCTAGTAGGAATGATTTGCAAAATCAGAAATCAGTGAACTAGTGTAAGCCAATGTTATGTTCCGTTTATTAAAACTTTAACAGAATGCTAATATATTCTTTATTTATTTAATATAAAAATAATGTATCACTTCAAGCCTTCAAAATACATATTAAAAGGCTTTAAAATACTTTATAAGCTAATCACTACATTTTGTTAGGCTTACACATTATATATGATAATGATCTCTGTGGAAAACTAATTTTAGAAAAATGAATCCTAAGTATAATATCGCCGTAGAAGAATCATGTTATAAACCAGTTTGGGACAAAATGATTTAGAGATCTATCAAAAAAATTTAATTTTTGGAGGAAAATTAAATTTTATTACTACCTTTATCCGGTAATCTAAAATAAGCTAGGGCTTTTTACTTTAAACTTTTACCTAGTTTCACTTCTATGAGAATTCACAAATAATTTAACGCTTTATCAATATTGATATCCAGCTAATCACCGGATTGATGTATTTTTAAAGAAAAGCTTTTACCGGCTTTGGATAATACCATTCCCATTAGGTGTTATTATATAATCACCTATCTATAGAATCTCTAAACTAAAAGATTTCCAAATTCGCTTATACACGATTTGGTAATTCATTTAGGCATTTCCCCTAACTGAATCAGATAATTAAGTTTTTGAAGTTAATGAACTTCAAAAGGTCTATTTGACATATTGCATTATTCAATTAATAAAGGTGGTCTAAACATTTAACCTACTATTTTATAATAGGAGGGAAGTGAAATCTTTATTTTTTGATCCTTGGTTTGAAATACAGTTACAATCAAAAGACATTTCTGTTAGGTCTATGATTGTCGCTTATTTTTATATAACAAATTATACATAATTAAATTTTTTTTACATCCAAAAACAGAATTATGGTATCGATTATTACATCCCTGAACAATTCCGTTCAGAAAATTCTCATGAAAACCATAGAAAAATCAAGACAACGAAGCCTCTTATCGATATTCGCTGTTGCTGTTTTTCTATTAGGGTTCAACACTGGTTTTAGCCAGACATCACCGACTTATACGGTATGTCCAGGTTTTCCAGGACTTGTTCTACCCGCAGGAAATGGTGGTCTTACTTTAAATAGTGCCAACATTCCTTCTCTTTTAGGTGTTACGGCTGTCGATCCTGACGGTCTTGAAACCATTACATATTCGGCTTCGCCTTCTGTCATTACCTGTGCTGATATCGGCCCAGGCTTTTCTATTGCAGTAACTGCAACAGATTCTGATGGTTCCGATGTATGTAACATTACTGTGGACATCTTTGATGGTGGGCCATTTGCTATTTGTACTGATATTACTGTTGAGTTAGATGGCACTGGGAATTATATTCTTGATGCTGCTGATGAAATGGCTTTATCTGCGGGTAGTACTGCATGTACTGGTCTTACTTCTATAACTGTTTCTCAAAGTGCTTTTGATTGTACTGATGTAGGAGCTCCTATTCAAGTAACAGTAATTGTAGAAGATGCAAATACTGCAACTGCATTTTGTTTAGCGAATATTACAGTTGAGGATAATGAAGATCCTACATTTACAACTTGTCCTGCTGACCCTGCGCCTGTTGCAAATGCTGCGGGGATGTGTAATGCACCCGTTACTGTTGCTATGGCTGTAGCTGATGATAATTGCCTTGGTGTAGTGATCACTAATGATTTTAATGGTGGTGGTGCCGATGCAAGTGGTACTTATCCTGTAGGAACAACTACGGTTACATTTACTGCAACTGACGCTTCTGGTAATACGAACGCGGCAACTTGTAGTGTTGATGTTGTTGTGAATGATACAGAAGCACCTGTAGCTGCTTGTAATAATATTACAGTTGAATTAGATGCTACTGGAAATTATACACTTAGTGCAGCAAATCTTGCGGCCTTATCAAGTGGTTCAACTGACAATTGTGCCTTGACGACTACTGTTAGTACAACTACTTTTACTTGCGCAAATATAGGTGCTAATACTGTAACGGTAACGGTTTCAGATGGAACCAATTCTGATAATTGTATGGCTACAATTACTGTTGAAGATAATAGTGCTCCTGCTATCACAAACTGCCCTGCAAATGCAACCGCAGTAACAAGTGATGGAGGAACAGGAGATTGTGCTGGAGATTTCTCTTGGACACATCCTACTGTTGCAGATAACTGTACAGCTAATTTGACAATGACTTATACCCTAACTGGAGCAACGATACAAGCAGCTACTGCTTTTACATCTGCTTCTGCTTCAGGAACGATTGCTTTTAATACTGGAGTAACTACTGTAACTTATACTGTTTCAGATGGAACCAATACAGGCGCTCCTTCTTGTTCATTTACAGTTACTGTTACTGATGATGAAGCACCAGTTGTTGTTAACCCAGGTGATATGATGGTTAACAACGCAGCAAGTCAATGTGAACAAACAGTGGCTTGGCCAACATTGACAGGTTCTGATAACTGTCCTGGTTCAGTAACTGTTGCTTATGATGCAACCGATCCAAAAGGAAATCCTTTAACAATATTGACAGCAGGAGCAAATGACTTTGCTGATTTCCCTGTTGGTATTTCTACTGTAGATTATACAGTATCAGATGCTGGAATGCCGGTTAATGAAACTACTGGTTCATTTACAGTTACTGTTTTTGATAATGAAGCTCCAAGTATTTCTTGTCCTGCAGGAACTACTTTCCAATACTCTAGCTGTAATACGATGGAAATGGTTCCTGATTATAGAGGAAATGCATCTATAAATGATAATTGTACAGGATATACTGTTGTACAAATACCTGCTCCTGGAACTTTACTTTCAGCAGTAAGTACTCCTGCAAATGGAGAAACATTTATGGTTACGTTAACTGTGACTGATGTATTTCCAAGTGCTACTAATCTTGGATCAAGTTGTACATTTACAATTACACTTGACGAATCTGATGCTCCAACTCCTAGCACACCTGGTGGAATTTTGACTCAAATAGATTATACATGCGGAGGTCCTTTGACTATTCCTGCTCCTACAGCAACAGATGCTTGTGGAAATCTTATTTGTGGAGAACCTTTCTTTACAGGTACTGCTACAAATGTAGGTCCTGCTTGTTCAAATGGTGGACCTGGAGGTACTGTTAATTATGCTTCTACTGGAGCAGTTAACTTGCCTGATAATAACACGGGAGGAGCAAACAGTTCAATTACTGTTTCAGATCCGAATATTGTTATTACTGATGTAAACGTAAACATAGAAATCACTCATACTTGGGTTGGAGATTTAAGAGCTACCTTAACTTCACCAAATGGTTCCGTTGTGGAATTATTCGATCGTCCAGGTACACCTCCTTCTACTTTTGGTTGTGCTGGAAATAACTTGGATGTTACAATGGATGATGATGCAGCAAATACTGCAGCAGATTTTGAAAACACTTGTGGTAACGCACCTGCTATATCTGGAAGTTTCCAGTCAATTATTCCATTAGCATTATTTAATGGTGAAAACCCTAATGGTTCTTGGACTTTAAACGTATCTGATAATGCTGGAGGAGATACTGGTAATATTACGAACTGGTCTTTAGATATTGAAACTTCATCTACATCTACTTCGATTACTAACTATGAATTTCCAAATGGAAATCATGCTGTAACTTGGGTATATGATGATGGAGCAGGAAATGTAACTAATCAACTTCAACAAATTAATGTTAGTGATGATGTAGTACTTCCAGTTGTATCTTGCCAAGACATTACTTTAGAATTAGATGGTAATGGTGATGCAAGTTTGGTTGCTGATGATTTACAAGCACCGATTGGTTTTACAATGTCAATGACTGAAGACTTTGGAAATAATGCAAATAACCCTGGTCGAGTAAGTATGTCAGTTACTGCAACAAGTAATACGACTTTTACTTTTGATTGGGATTATGAAAATATGGACGCTGGATTTGAAGGCTTATTCTATCTAGTAAACGGTGCTGGAGCAACAGCGAACGGAACTTTAATTGCTGCGGCTACAGGAACAGGAACTACTTCTGTACCATTGTTGGCGGGTGATCTTTTCACGGTTCAAATTCTAACGCCTGATAATTTATTTGGAGAGTCATCAAATGTTGAGATTACAAACTTCAACCAAGGATTTTCTGGAGACTATAGTTTAGGGAACTGGACTTTTTCTGAAGTTGGTGTTTTATCTAGCAACATGACTGTTCTAGATGGTGACCCTTCTGATGATTGTACTAATTTAGCTACTTTACTTCCAACACTTTCTGCAAGTCAAACTGCTTTTGATTGTTCTGATATCGGAACACCAGTTGCAGTTACTTTATCAGTAATGGATGAAGCTGGAAATATCGGATCTTGTACAGCGATGGTAACAATTGTTGATGAGTTAGGACCAGTTCTTACTCAAAACCCAATGACAGGAAGTGTTGCAGATGTAACAGTAGATTGTGATGATATCCCTGCTGCTACACCGACATTTACTGCTGATGATAATTGTGATGGAGCTTTAACAGTTACTATGGGTGAGTCAGATACTCAATCTAATAACTCTGCTTCTTGTGCTTTCTATAATTATGAAATTACTAGAACATGGTCTGCGACAGATGCGAATAGTAATACTTCCACTGTTACTCAATTGATCACAGTAGAAGATACTACTGATCCGATTGTTGATGGTATGTTAGTTACTAGAAACTTTACGAATGGTGGTACGCTTAGTACAGATGCTGTTGGATGTACAGCTACGATTAGCTTATCTCTTTTAGGTGCTATCGAAGATTGTGCCGCTGATGCAGATTTAACAATTACAAACAACTCTGCTTTTGCAAATGCAGGTGGAGCGGATGCAAGTGGAGATTATCCATTGGGTTCTCATAGTATTTCTTTTACTATTACAGATCCTTGTGGAAACACATCTAACTGGACAGAATCATTTACAGTTGTAGATGGTGTTGCACCAGTAGCATCATGTGTTAATGATTTAAATTTAGGTTTACCAGCGAGTGGTATTTTAACACTTACTGCAACTGCTGTAGACAACAATAGTTTTGATGAGTGTAGTGGAGTAACATTGACGGTTACACCAAATACATTTACTTGTGCAGATGTAGGAACTCCTACCATGGTTACTTTAACAGCAACTGATGCTGCAGGAAATTCTTCTTCTTGTACAACTACGGTAAATATCCAAGATAATAATGCGCCGACTGCGCTTTGTACTTCTGCAACGGTAAGTCTTGACTCAGATGGTAATGCTACGATCACTGCAGGTATGATTGATAATGGTAGTTTTGATGATTGTACAGCAGTTACTACTACTGTTTCTCCAAGTACTTTTACAGAAGCTGATCTTGGTAATAATACTGTTACTTTGACGGTAATGGATGAGAATGGAAACTCAACATCTTGTAGTGCAAACGTTACAGTAACTTTACCTGAGACTTGTTTCAATGTAGGTGTTGCTTCTGGTGGAGCTGGAGAAGTAATCTCTCTTCCAGTTACTTCTGAAAACTTTACTGCATTGGTTGGATTCCAATTTGAATTACAATTGAATAATGAAGATGCAGGCGAGTTTGTTGGAATTGATAATATCAATCCAGATTTAAGTAATATCATTCAGGAGAATCTTATTGTTACAGATTCATTCATTAGTCAAATCGACTCAATGATTATTATTGGATCTATGGGACAAGATTCTACGGTTTATGATTCTCTTTATACCGATAACAATGATGCGATGAGCATCTCTTGGAATCAATTTAACACAGATGGAATGGGGAATTTAACTCCTATAACATTCCCTGACGGCACTGTTTTATTTACACTTGAAGTAATGTTAACGGGTAATATTGGAGACTTTACAATTGTTAGTGTAAATACTGGATCAGGTACAACACCTCCTCAGGTAGTCTATAGTTTTGGTGGTGGATTTATTCCAGCTCCTGCTTGTGTAAATCAAGGAGCGATTACGATTGGACAGTTGATCATTGCTGGAGAAATTTATAATGAATCTGGAAATGGAATTAACTTAGTTGATGTAGATTTATTCCAGCCACCATCTCCAATAGCTGTAGAAGTTGATCAGACAATGGCAGATGGAGTATATGACTTTACGATTTCTGCTCAAGGTACTTTTGTAATAGCACCTACGAAGGATATCAACTGGTCAAATGGAATTGATATTCTGGATGTTTCTGGAATTCAAAGACACTCAGTAGGTAATCCTTATGTGAATTCTGCTTATAAGAAAATTGCAGCGGATGTAACTGGTGAAGGAGATATTACTACTTTCGATGCGGTAATATTGAACTCTTACCTTGCTAGTTTATTTATGAATACACCTCCTCCAACTCCATCTTGGCAGTTTGTGGATGCTAAGCAAATGATCGCTAATGATCAGAATGCTTTTGTTCCTAACTTTGCAAATACAATTACATTGACTAACATCATGTCAGATTCAATTGGTAATGATTTCATTGCTGTGAAGACTGGTGATCTTGGTGGATTAGTTGATGCGGATACCCTTTTATTAGGTGGTAATCCAGATACAAGAACAGGGAATACTTTAGAGTTCATGATAGAAGATCGTGCTTTAGTTTCAGGAGATAAAATCACTGTTGATTTAACTGCTGATAACTTCGAGCAAATGATCGCATACCAATGGATTTTAGACTTTGATGAAGAGGTATTGACTTACACTGGTTTTGATAATGTAAATCTTGCAAACCTTGGTGAGATTGGTTTTGGAGAAGTAATTATCAACGAAGGTAAATTAGTA
Organism: uncultured Saprospiraceae bacterium; assembly: GCA_937921595.1. Lineage (GTDB taxonomy): Bacteria > Bacteroidota > Bacteroidia > Chitinophagales > Saprospiraceae > JAHDHW01. The sequence continues at coordinate 2,089 of CAKZTD010000006.1, read as the reverse complement.
TTAACTTGGTACAATGGAACAGATATCACTAAATCTCCAGAAGAGGTGTTATACAGTCTTAACTTTGAAGTTAAAAAAGACGCAAGTCACTTAAGTGATTTGTTAAGTGTAACAAGCCACGAACGAATGGCTCCTGTAGCTTACAATGTTGCAGAAACGCCAATGGATATTGACTTGATTTTCACTCAACCAGAAACCAAGCCTTCTACCTTTACTTTGAATCAGAATACACCTAACCCATTCAAAGATGAAACAGCTATTAGCTTTATGCTTCCAGAAGCAACTGAAGCTACGCTTACCATCATGGATGTAACGGGTCGTATCTTGAAAAAATACGAAGGTGATTTCGCTCAGGGATACAATGAAATAAGTGTAAACCGAAGTGAATTACCACAATCAGGTACTTTAATTTATGAATTAAAAACTCCTGATCATACTGCTTCTATGAAGATGATAGTAATCGATTAATCATAATACACCGAAGGGCAGCATTTGCTGCTCTTCGGTTGTTTTATATTTATATACTGTTTAGTACAGAACGACAGAACTGAAGGAGTAAATACCCATCTATTTATTTGAGACTCCTACACACTATTTATAAGATAAGAACATCCTTATTTCTAAAAGAATCAAGAAAATACTTTTTTCGTTATGCGAAAGATAATCTCAGTAATATATCTACTCTGCTTTTTTAGCCTAGTTAATACCGTATCAGCACAAATTACTTTCACTGCGAGTAGCGAGACTCCTCAATGTGATGGTGCTAATTTTTGTGTTGACATATCCGTAACCAATTTCGATTCGGTTACTAGTTTTCAACATGTGTATGATTGGGATACCACCATCATGCAACTCACTTCATTTACTGATCTTATGCCGATAGGGATAGGGACGGATCCGAATGGACTTCCTGACTCCTTAGTTTCTGGAAGAGCACCTTATTCTTGGATTGATCTTAGTTTTCCAAGTGTAGGAGCTACCCTTGCGGATGATTTTGTAATAGCCGAGCTTTGCTTTTCTACCAATAATATTGGAACAGGAATGGTGAATTTTGAAGGGAACAATACAACCCTCCAAACAGTAAGTGCTATTGTAAATGGAGTCAATACTCCCAATGTTCCAACGGATTATAATTCAGGTACTGTAACTGTTCAAGATACAGAAGATCCAGTAATTAATTGTCCTGCAAATGTTGTATTGACCAGTAATGGAACCAACGTTTCCGGAATTGCTCCTACGAGTTTTACGGATAATTGCGGAGTTGCATCGGTAACTTTCTCGATGGTTAATAATGGTATGAATGTCGGAGGTGGTAACGATGATGCTAGTGGACAGTTTTTTGGACCTGGTACAACTACAGTTACTTATACGGTAACTGACGAATCAGGTAATACTGGGACCTGTTCATTCGATGTAACATTAAATACTGCTCCAGCAGGAGATGATGCTTTACAATTTATTCCTGAAGTTAATTTTGATTGTGATGCAGGAACAGTAAGCATTGATATGCTAGTGACTAATTTTGATTCGATCACGGGAGTACAATTTGGAATCCAATGGGACACTTCCATAATCGATTTGATTGGGGCCACTAATGGAGCATTACCAGCAGCAGCAACTTATAATCAAGTATCTGATTCTACGCTTTTATTTTTATGGTTTCCATTCTCTGGAAGCCCTTTGTCCTTGGCGGATAGCTCAATTATTTTTACGTTAGATTTTACACTTACTGGTGCACTTGAAATACCTCTTTTGAATATTATTTCTTTTACCGGTATTCCAATAGGAGCTGGACAAATTCAAAATGGTACTGATGTCAATCTTACTCATGATGTTGATTTTTTCTGTATGCCAGAGATTTTGAATGTTATAGATAACACTGGTCCTATGATCGCTGATTGTCCTATGGATATCATGGTCTCTAATGATGCGGACTCTTGTAATGCGGTAGTCACTTGGACTGCACCTACAATTACTGACAACTGTGGAATTGATACTATAATTGTCAGTCATATGCCCGGAGAGACTTTTGCGGTCGGAACACAAACCGTTACTTATACGGTTACTGATATTGGAGGTAACATGGAAA
>CAKZTD010000005.1 GCA_937921595.1 uncultured Saprospiraceae bacterium | reverse complement strand
ATTAATCCAACATCCGTTTTTACTTCTAAAAGGCCAGGACCATCATGTTTCATCAATTGCTCCATTGCTCCTAAAAGATCATCACGATCAGCAACTTGAATGCCAAGGATTCCACAACTTGTAGCATATTCCGCAAAGTTTGGATTGACTAGAGTTGTAGCCCAAACATCAAATTCTCCAGCACGTTGTTCTTTTGATATTTTACCCAATTCGTTATTGTTTAAAACAATCATTTTTACTGGCATCTTATACTTAGCAAGCGTAGTGATTTCTGCCAAGTATTGACAAAATCCTCCATCACCAGCTACGGCAATAATCGGTCTTTGATCGCCGACTGCTGCCCATGCACCTATTGATGCAGGAAGCGCAAATCCAATAGAGCCTAAGTATCCTGACATTAGAAAACTATGATTTCGGGCTTCAAAATATCTGCCGAATGAATAAGCATTATTTCCAACGTCCACACACATCACCGCATTTTCAGGAGCGAATTTATTTAGAGCATCAAAAACTGCGATAGAAGAAACTCCCTTTCCGCGATCTTCTGTCAAGCGTTTGTTTTTCTCCGCTTTCCAAATATCCCATCGACCTGAAATCTCTTCCTTGCGATCAATTTTATTTTCTATAGCAGAAATTTGTTCGTTAAGCATTTTCATTGTAACCGAAATCTCACCCCAAACAGCAGCATCTACTTCATGAAATTTGCTTAATGCCAAAGGATCAAAATCAATTTGTATGGTAGGAATTTTAGGAGTGATTCCTGTGTGCTTAGAGAAGGAAGCGCCAATGACCAAAAGTACATCCGCTTCATTCATAAACCAAGAAGCGACAGGCGTTCCACTTCGTCCGAGTACACCACAGCCCAAGGGATGATTATCAGCGATTTGACCTTTTCCTTTAAAGGTGGTCATGACTGGACAGTTAAGTTTTTCCGCAAAGGCGATCACTTCATCCATGTGGAATCTAGCACCATGACCGACGATTATTACTGGCCGTTCTCCTTTATTCAATAAATTTAATGCCTTGTCAAAAGACTCCTTAGGAGGTATGATCGTCATTGGCGTAATCCGATTTTCTGGCGATTTTGCAGCTGCATCTTTTTTCGCAGGCATCGTCTGAATCTCATCTGGAAAAGTCAAATGAGCAACATCTCTTTGCAGAATAGCATGCTTAATCGCCAACAACATTAACTCGCTATGTTGGCTATTGTGTTGAACCCGATGATTGAATACTGCGACGGAACTAAACGCTTTAACCAAATCCAATTCTTGGAAGTTTCCAGTACCAACGACTTGTGTTGCTACTTGGCCAGTAAGTGCCAAAATTGGTGCGCGATCTACTTTTGCATCCCAAAGTCCAGTAAACATATTTGTTGCTCCGGGGCCTGCGATTGCAAAACAAGCTGCAGGTCTTCCGGTCAGTTTTCCATAAGCGGAAGCAGCAAAAGAAGCAGCGCCTTCATGACGGATGCCGATGAATTTTAAATTTCCTTTTTCTTCTTGTCTTCGCAAGGCATCTGCCAAACCTAGGTTAGAGTGGCCGACCATTCCAAAGACACGATTCACTCCCCAGTTGACCATGGTTTCTGCCATGATATCAGTTATGGTGGTTTCATGTGCTGGTTCTTCTTCGAGCCCTACATAAACGGTGTCCCCTTCGACTTTGGTCGGGTAGGTTTCAACACCATCATCAAAACCAGGAGCTAGGCCTGTACAAGGATGAAAATCCCAACCATGCCAAGGACAACGTAGCAAACCATTCTCAATGGAGCCTTCTCCGAGAGGTCCTCCTTGATGAGGACATTTGTTATTGAGTGCACAGATTTTTCCTTCGAAATTAGCTAGGCAAATTCCAGTATGCCCCGCGGTTACCGTCATGACTCTATTGTCCAATAATTCTTTTTTATCTTCTAATACTTTATACCAAACGCGATTATCTTTTTCCATTTCAATATAATTTTTTAACAAGTTTAGGAATGCTTAATCCTTGAACTAGGATAGAGAATATTACAGTGCTATAGGTCAATAATAAGATTGTGTTTTTGGATAATTCAGGAGCTAGTGAAAAAGCTAAGGCCAAAGAAATTCCTCCTTTCAATCCGCCCCAAGTTAGAATGTAAGTGGTCTTCAGCCAAGAATGCTCTGAATGTTTTAAAAGAGAATAAGGAATAAGAATAGATATGAATCTTGCTCCAAGAACCAATAAGATTGAAAAAGGAATCATCCATAAATAAGTGCTGGATTCTACTTCGATTAAGTGAATGGCCAGTCCTAAGAAAACAAATAAAACCCCATTTAAACTTTCATCGAGAATATACCAAAAGCCAATCAAATTTTCTTGGGACGTATCATTGAAGCTTGGCTTTTTAATTGCATTTCCGATGTATAATCCAGCAACGACCATGGCCAATGGTCCTGAAGTATGCAACATACTCGACAATGCATAACCTCCAAAAACAATAGCCAGACTAATCATGGTTGATAAAAATTTATCGTCTTGACAAGATTTCATTAATTTGAAACCTAAGAATCCTAAAGCTGCGCCGATGGCTAGGCCAAGTATTACCTCTACCAAAAATAATTCTGTGATTGCTAAAAAGATGCTTTCTTGTTCACCGTGTTGCATGACATCGCTAACTTCCGTGAAGAGCAGTATTCCGGAGAAAACAATAACTCCGATGCCATCATTGAATAAAGATTCACCTTCAATTTTTAGTTGTAAAGACTTGCTGATGTTGGCTTCTTTTAATAAAGCAATAACAGCGATTGGATCGGTCGGAGAAATAAGTGCCCCAAATAATAAACAATGAATAAATGGAATATCATAACTAAAAAGTTTCGCTAAAAAAAATAAACCTCCGCCAATCAGAAAGGTCGAAATGAGGACGCTAAATGTTGCAAAGAGAAAGACAGACCATTTCTCTTTTTTTAAATCTTGGATATTGACATGCAAGGCGCCAGCGAATAATAGAAAACCTAATAATACATCTAATAAGATATGAGTGAAGTCCGTATTCTGGACTATGTCGCAAAAGAAAGCATAAGTCAATGGCGAAACGGATTCCATTGCCATGACAGTAATTGCGATCCCTAAAGCCAGGATCATTTGCCCGATAGTTGTGGGGAGTTTAATCCATTTGTAATTGATGTAACTTAGTAGAACGGAGATGACAAAGATGATACTAAAGGATTCATACATTGATTTTGGTTTTGTTTTGGAGTTACTTTAAAAAAGACAAATGTTGATCAGTTTCTTATTTTAAATTAGGTTTAAGATCATCGATATTTAGATAGAGTACATCCCAGTTAAAAAATCGATTGCTTTTTCCAGTAATATTAATGTGCTCGGCAACGAAAGGTAATACCGCTTTATTTATATCCCTTCCTTGTTCATCGAGTAAAAGGTAATATTTCTGAGCCTCAGATGGCTTATCTGTTTTAACTCTCAAAACTGGAGGAATTCCACCGCTAATACAACGGATAGCGCAGCTTTTATGAATCTTCCCTTCGCCAGGCTTCATGACACCAAAATAACATTTAGGGTCAATGATTTCTCCGGATAATGAAATTGATTTTGATGCAGTTTTTTCCGGATTAATTGTAGTTGGAGTCTTTTTGATTTCGATTAAAGAACCTTCTTCTTCCGTTAATTCCAATAATGTTTTTCCATCACCATAAATTAAAGTTCCTGCTAAAGATATTTTTTTACCATTCAAATTCCCATTGGTTTTTTCTAGCGCTTGCATAATACCTTTAGCACCAAATTTACCATAACCTACTAAAACGATATCAGTAGAAATACCATCGGGTAATACCCCTTGATCTGCTACAAGCATAGGTACAGGTTTACCATAATACGTTCCAGTAATCGGAGTGATTTTTCCAAATTCAAATTGATGTTGATTAAATGGTTTTTGAAATAAAACAACTGCGAAAACGAAAATCGGAATTAATACAAAAAGAGGAATCAGTATTTTTTTTAAAAAGCTAGCATTGCCTTCTGACATCTCTTCTTTCCAGCCGATGTAAAATTCATTTTGTTTTTTCATGACTATACTATTTTTGCTGGTTCAACAAAAGTACCTTCAGCTTTAGCATTTGGATTTACCCAAATGATATCCTTTATTAGTTTTACTTCAAAAGTTTTTACTTTTTCTGTAAAAGGTGGAGGAGATTGGCCATTCTCTGGCAAGTACTGGTAGCCATGCCAGGGGCAGGTGATACAACCATCAATTATTTTTCCTTCTCCGAGTGGTCCCATCTGATGTTTACATACATTATGAACCGCTGAAAGTTTACCTTCATATTTGAAAATCGCAATATTTTCTCCATTAATAAAAACCGTCTTTGCACAATTTTCTTCTAATTCATTAATGGAACAGACTTCATAAAAACCGCTTTCTTGTAACTGGTTTTTATAAGCATTCAAGTTCTTCTTTTCTTTAAAACCAGCATATAAATGTAATCCCGTAATCATTGCAAATCCACCAATCAATAAGATCCAATATCCAAGGTGACTCTCGTATTGTAGTGCCCCTAAAGCAACATGTAAAATGATCATTCCATAAGCTAGGTATACGCTCATGTGCAAAGCTTTCCAGATGCGAGGGCTTAAATTCTTGAGCCAGAAATCATGACTAGTAGCGGCCATAAGAAAGAGAATAATGATCGAAAAGAATCCCAATATTTGAAATGGGAATTCACTAATGGAGTTGTATTTTAGATTCGAAGTAAATATACTTACAATTGGATTGGTGTCTCCCAATACATGGAATTGGATGATACAAAACACACTATGAATTAATGCGATTAAAAACATAGACACTCCTAAATGTCGACGATTGTAAAGTATCGGTAAGAAACGAGTATCGATTCGAGCTAATGGGCCAATAGCTAAAATGATATGGAGCAAGACAATTGCAGTCAAAGCAGTTGCCCGGATAATCAAAGTCTCCGCAGTAATGTCAGGATGAAAGATTAATTGGAAAACAGCAAAAGAAATAATAAGTAGAAAAATTCCAGCCCAAAGTATTTTGTCGTACTTCTTTTTTTGTTTGTTCCAGAGAATAGAAGCATATTTTACACTCATAGTATTGCAAAAATTAAAAGGACAGTAATAATGAGCCCAATGATGACCCAGATTTGAAAATGTTTGACACGTAAGGATGGTTTCATTGTTTATTAGATTTTAGCCATTTTGTAAAAAATAAAAACCAGAAAAAACACATGCCAGGAAAGAGTAGTAGTTTAAAAAAGAAACCACTCTCATCTGTACCTGGATCAACTTTAGAGATTCCTTTCCATAGAAAGAAGATAGAGAAAAGAACTCCTAACAATAAGTAAATACCAATAATAGATAAGAGAATAGAAATAGTAGATTCCATTATGCTTGGTTTTTTATTTTAGTGAGGAATAAAAAAATGATCAAGAGATTAAGAACTCCACAAAAGTTGATTTTTCTCATATTGAAGTTTGTTTAGGTTACTATTAGTTCCTTACTCCTAAATGTAAAGATATTGTCGATCAAAATAGAAAGACTAATTCTTTATTTTAAAAAAAGAGTTCTTAGTGGTCGGATAAAATACCTTTAGGATAGAAAGAAGAAGAGAGTTTTTAAATATGCAATTTTGAAAATTAATTTATAATAACTTAAGGTTAAATTGCCAATGCTTTTTTATCTTGAAGTAAATTATGTCAGAAACTAAAACATATAATAAAATAGAGACTATCATTGACCCCGTTTCGGCGGATGATTTATGTGTGGAAGTTGCTTGTCTTTCATCAGAAAACCATTTGGTTTCAAGAGGAGACTTTGAAGTTTACCTAGCTAAGGCCTGTGAAATTCCAAATTTGTTGAGAGAGATAGGAAGACTCCGTGAATTAACTTTTCGATCAGTAGGAGAGGGGACTGGAAAATCTATGGATATTGATACTTTTGACGATTACTATTTGAATCTTTTTATTTGGGATAAAAAGAATAAAAAAATTGTTGGAGGCTATAGAATGGGAATGGGGGAGTCGATAAATGATGAAAAAGATTTAGATCGATTTTATATCAGGAGTTTATTTGAGATCAATTCTGCGGTTACTCCTATTTTAAAAAAATCAATTGAATTGGGACGATCTTATATTGTTCCTGAATATCAGAAAGGATATTTGCCCTTCTTTTTATTATGGCAGGGGATTTTAAAAGTCCTGATTCAAAATGAAAATTACCAATATTTAATTGGCCCAGTTAGTATAAGTAAATATTATTCAGGCCTTTCTAAAAGTTTGATCATTGCTTTTGTCAAACGATATTATTTTGATGATAAAATTGCTCAATATTTTAAACCAAGGACACCTTTTCAGCCTTCACTTGAGCAAGTAGATTTAGATAATTTGGTGAATGATGTCAAAGGTGAAGAGTTAAAAGATTTAGAAACCTTTCTTAAAACCATAGAACCAAAACACATCAAGGTGCCTGTACTTTTAAAACAGTACACGAAGCTTAATGCAAAGTTTATTAGTTTTAATATTGATCCAAATTTTTCGGATGCTTTGGATGGCTTAATGATTTTAGATTTAAAAAATCTTCCGGATTCTATTCTTGAATTGTTAAATGAAAAATAGTTGATATTGAATTCTATTAGAGCCTTTTTGAGGATAAGCTTCTTTGCAATCGGGTCCATCTTTTTTATCTCCAGATATCTAGTGAAAGCGGCTATTGTCGGTAATGACCTTGATCGGGCATTGAGAATTCGAAGACAATGGTTTTCGTTGATCAATAAAGGCTTGGGGATAAATGTAGAAGTCTTTGGAAAGATGCCTGCTGACTCCGGCCTCCTAGTTTGTAACCATCGTTCGTATTTTGATCCATTAGTAGTGATGCAATATCTCTTGGCTTTGCCAGTAGGGAAAGCAGAGGTTGCAACGTGGCCGATTATTGGCTATGGTGCAAAAGTTTCGGGATCTATTTTCGTCAATCGGAAAACAAAAGAAGGAAGAGAAAAAGCTCGAAAAGATATCATCGAAACGCTGCGGAAAGGTTATTTTGTGATTAACTATCCGGAAGGCACAACACATACCAATCCGCAAACCAATGACTTCAAACCTGCCTTATTTAAAGATGCTGCAAAAGAAGGTTTTACGATCTATCCCATTGTGCAAGAGTACCAGAAAGATGAAGATGCCTGGGTTGGAGACGATACTTTTCTGCGCCATTTTTTCGAGTGTTTTGGAAAACGAAAAACGCAAATACGCTTGAGTTATGGTCCTGCCTTAAAATCAAATTCTGCGGAAGAGTTAATGCAATTGTCAAAGCAATGGATAGACAGTGAGTTATTACGTATTCGAAAAGACTGGCATCATTCAGATCCTTCAATGAAAAATAATGAATCAAAGAAAATGGTATAAGAAGAAACGAATCTGGGGACTGATATTTCTCATTGGTTTGTTTTTTATTACAAAAATGGAATGGGCAAAAATGCGTTATGATCGAGAGGGCTTTCTGCAAATTGTTAATGAAAAAAATGCGACCCTCGCTAGTTACGATACTCGAAAAATAGCAGATAAAACCATTCATTTTATTAAGAAAATCAATCAGGAAAACCTTCCTCTCCTCGTTATGATACATGGTTCTCCCGGAGCACTGAATGCCTATGAAATATACCTTAAGGATTCTCTTTTAAACGCAAAAATGAATTTGATTGCTGTGGACCGTTTAGGCTTTGGATATTCTGATTTTGGGGAAGCAGTACCTTCGCTTGCGGTTCAGGCAGCTTTAATTGCAGAAATATTAAAAGCTTATCCAAGTCAAAAAAAGGTATTAGTTGGCCATTCAATGGGTGGTCCGGTAATTTCAAAATTAGTGATGGATTTTCCAGGTTTAGTAGATGGAATGGTGATGGTCGCACCTTCGATTAGTCCGGATTTAGAGCCTTCTAATACTTGGCGGAAAGCGATTGATTTTCCATTGATCAGATGGTTTACACCAGCAGGTTTACGGGTTTGTAATCAAGAGATAATCCCTTTGAAAAAAGAATTGAAAAGCATGATGGGGAACTGGAAAAATATTGAAATTCCGGTCACGATTGTTCAAGGAGAAGAAGATGCGCTTGTTCCAAAAGAAAATGCCTATTTCGCAAAATCAATGATGCCTGCAAATTTAAAAGTAAAAACATCAATGGTCAAAGGTGGAAATCATTTTATCTTATGGAGTGAGGATTCTTTGGTGAAAAAGGAGATATTAGAAGTTCTGGAAAAAATTAAAAATAATTGAAGACATGAAAGACAAGGAAAAAAGCAAAGCAAAGAAAATGGATGAGGCATTGATGGGCGAAATGGGAATAGACAAAGGAGAGCTCAAAAAGCTAAAGAAAAAACTAGCTAAACTTGAAGATCATCCAGAGCGAGGGATTGAAACCTGGTTTCGGGTGACGTCAAAAAATCTATATACCAGACGAGCTATCGTAGATACCAAATCTAATATTTTGGTTTCTGTAAATTCTATTATTATCTCGATCGTTCTTGGTAGTCTTTATTTACAGTTGGATGAAGATCCTCATTTGATCTGGGCAATTACACCACTATTATTGACCAATATATTATCTATCACTTTCGCAGTTCTTGCTACTCGGCCTAAAATAAAAAGCGGAACTTTTCAAAAAGAAGAAGTCAATTCAAAAAATGTAAGACTCATGACTTTCGACGATTTTTATAAAATGTCAGAAGAAGATTATGAATGGGCGGTGGATGAGATGATGGAAGATAAAAAATTCTTATACAGTACGATCAAAAAAGACATTCATGCGCTAGGTGTTGATCTTAGTCGACGATATAAAAATATTCGGATTTCATATGATGTATTTTTGATTGGATTAATTTCGTCCCTCTGTATGTTTGGTGCTTGCCATGTTTTCTTTTAAAACATCTGAATAAGCTGAAATACCCCAAGTCCTAGAAATAAAACACCAACTACTTTGTTGGTATATTGGTTAATTGTTTTTACTTTTTTAGAAATAAATCCACTAAACCAAATGTAAGCAAGGAAAGCTAAAAAAGCACCAATCGCAGCACCAAGAGAAAAGATTAAGATACAAGTATGATCATCGAAAGCCATTCCATTTGATTTTAGCCAGATGCCTAGAAATATCCAAAAAGGAACAATCAGCATGTTCATTAGACCAACGATAAATCCTCTAAGAAAATCAAAGTAATCATACTCAGAAGTTTGTTTTAATTTGGGACTAGTTTTTTTAAAGAAATAATAAGTCCCGAGTAGAAAAAATATTACGATGGCGAATATATTAATGTAGTTTCCAATAGCAAGATTTTTCGTAAATAAGTCAAGACTAATCAAAGCGATATAGGTATAAACAAACTCCATGATTGTTGCTCCAAGAGAAATCATCAGGCCCGACTGATTTCCTTTTTCAATTGTTTTTTGAATGATCGTTAAGGTGATGATTCCGATAGGTAAAGAACCCAGTAAACTTAAGATTAAGGCAATAAAGAAATAATAAATAAGATCCATAAATTAGTTTTTTGCCATCTTCATATATTGAAAATATTCTCGAAGACTTCGATAAGCTTCTTTCCAAGACATTGCCGCAATTCCTTTTTGTCTTTGAACTTTACTCAATTGGTAAATGATTTTCCAATGACTAAAAATATCTCGATATGCTTGAAGTGTAGAATACGCTGGATCATAAATATGAGCAGGCTCACTGGCAATGCCATTAAATTCTAATATTTTAAAATCCTTAGCTTCCTTTAAAAAATCAATACTTTGACATTTCATATCAAAACGACCATAATGAATTCCCTCCATTTTCAATGCAATTTTGTCAAAGACCGCTTCCAGTTTTTGATCAATAAAATGATTGCCATTTAAAAATGTCGTCCCTCTGGAATGATTGCCGATCGGTTCCAATTCAACATGTTCTCCTGAGCTTGGAACTTTCAAAAGCAAATCAGGATAGTCCGTTTGAAATCGTTTGACTTGAAATCTAGCTCTCGGATATTCAGTCATCAGATTTTCAATAGTAGAAAGACCATCACCAGTGACACTCAAGTTTTTTTTAATACAAATTGAAGTGATCTTTCCTTTCTTCGCATCAGGAAATCGATGATATAGAATGCTTACCTCAAGTGGGTAATTTATGAAATCTTGAATGATAAAATCAACGGTAATCTTATTTAAATAAATAAGAAGTTCTTCTTTGTTGTTTAATTTTTCAACGAGAAATCCACGTTCGCCAATATCTGGTTTAGCAATCAAAGGAAACACAATTCCAGCCTTGATTATTTTTTGTAAAATATTTTCAATTTCTTTTTCCTTTTTCGAAATCAAAATTGTT
>CAKZTD010000004.1 GCA_937921595.1 uncultured Saprospiraceae bacterium | reverse complement strand
TTTATGCTTCCCATCAGGGTTACGACCTCTCCACCATCCAGTATTATAATTCAACCAATCTGATGCAACCACATTTAGATTTACGATCATATAGTCAATCATACTTACAAGATTAATACTATCATCCGCGACTTGATAATTTGTTGAATCACTCATGTCATTATTCAAAATAAAGTCTCTCAGGTTTTCCCAATCCGTCACTGCCTGCGTTCCTCCATATTGAATTTCTGTTATCCCCCAAGTCGATAAATATTGGACATCATATTTCCCTTGATCATAATACTCACCGGTATAATCATGATCCACTGGCCGTTCTCTCATTCCATAAACACCCCAATATTGTCCATTCAAAAACAGGATCACTCGCTCTACTGCTCGTGTATCTAATTCCATCCCACCTTCTCTTGCTAACTCCTGAACATACTCATCACGGATGTGTGTACTTCCATCATGATTTCCATCATTGATTGCCGGATAATTATCATCACCAGAGTTTCGAAACATAAATTTTTGATACTCATCTCTATTAGAATAAGAAAACAAAGGAGCATCTACTGCTTTAGAGTATCCCATTTCATCACGAGAAACCCAATCAATACTTCTATGATCCAATACCCATGAATCTTGTCCATGACGATTCAACGATCCAAAAGAAACTGCTTCTCTTTGTTTGTCAACATTAAAATATTCTAAGGACCCAATAGGAATTAATTCGCCTTGTCCATTCGCAAGATCAATCACATCATCTGCTGCAACTGAAAATACAGCTAAAGAATAATCTTCATCAATAAAGTAAGTATTGAATTCCATCTTACCCGTCAAGATTGTTGCGTCATTACTAAAAGATTGAGCCTTGACAACTTGCGTTGCAGTGATGGTCAAAGGTGCAGTATATTCTGGAGAAGATGTTGTTGGATTGGTTCCATCAATCGTATACCGAAGTACAGAATTCGGTTCATTATTGGTAATCGAAACGGTTTGAGAGCCTGCATAAAAACCAGCATTCAAACTCATACTTGGTGCTACAGTATATGCAGCATATTGACTTGAATTATTATTTGAAGTTCCAAAAGTTGGAGAAGTACAAACTACCCATTCGGTACCACTATCGGTAGCTCGACAACGAGAGTGTTCAACTAAAGTCAAGGCCATTGGAAAAAATTCGACGATGTTTCCACTTTCATTTGAAAGCAGGATAACCTCTCCGATTTTAGTTTGCGTTAATTTAAAATTCGAATGATATTCTCCGTTAAACACACCATCTCTTCCTGAGCAAAGGATTGTTAAAAACCCATTCGCAGGAATCGTTGTACCCGCTGGGATTTCCCATTTCTCAGGTTTTGATTCCTTATCAGAAAGGTGCCAACCACTAATATCTACTGTTGAAGTTCCGCTATTGTGAAGTTCAATCCAATCTTCTGTTTTTTGAAAACTATCCGTAAAGCTTGTGAGATTTGAAGCTGAATATTCGTTGATATGAACTTGGGCAATCAGACTAGAAAGGAAAAACCCAGTTATTAAAAATGTAAAAAGTATTTTTTTCATCATTTTGATTATTTGTATCATTGTAAAATAAAATGCGCCTAGACGGGTGTCTCGCCAATGCTCTCAAATCCAAGTCGAATCAAAAACAAGCATCCCCTATCTACTTTCTTTCAATCTTTGATTATTGTAACCCATCCGACAAAAGCCCTTTTCATATCCATGAACTATGATTATGAGCAAGATCTAAATCAGGAATATTTTTTATTAAAAAAACCAGATCAGAAATGGGGGATACATCATTTTATTTCGACACCTTAATAGAAGTCCTCATTATTATATCCATATTCTGGATTTATTATCTAAATAATTCTTCATAATTCGGACATGTCAGATAATAGCAGAAGATTATAAATCTAAATACAGCATCAGAAAATAAGATCCTTATATTTGAAAACATTTCTTTACTAGTCAAAACTCAATTTTTATGAAAAACTTTTTTACACTTTTATTAAGCATACTGGCACTCAATGTGTGCTCAGCTCAGGTAACCTTAGACGAGGCGCCTGATTTTACCGTTACAGATATCCATGGCGAAACGCATAATTTATTTGAGCAGCTAGATGCTGGTAAATATGTTATGGTTGACTTATTTGCATACTGGTGTGGCCCTTGTTGTACAAATGCTCCAAACGTAAAGCAAACTTATGAAGAGTATGGTTGTAATACTGGAGATCTTTATGTTATTGCTTTAGAAGCAGACGGAACTACTGCTCAAACAGAAGATTTTGAAAACATGTGTGGAGCTGCCGAAGGTGCTCCTGTAGCAAGTGGTTTAGATGGCGGAGGAAGTGACGCTGTTGATGCTTTTGGTCCTTCAGCATTTCCTACTATTATTTTAATCGCTCCTGATCGTACCATTATTGAAAAAGACATCTGGCCTTATACAAATGCTGGTGTTGATGCAATACTTGCAAATTTAGGTGTTGAAAAACAAGAATGTGGTCTTATAGATGCAGTCGAAGATTTCAGTCAAATCAATGCTGTTGAGGTAACTCCTAATCCAGTAAGTGATTTTGCTAATGTGAATATCGATCTTGCAGAATCTACAAAACTAAACATTGAGGTTTTCAATATCGTTGGACAAAAAGTTTATGAAAATGCACTTGGTCAAACGGCTCCAGGAAACCACCGTTTAGAAATCCCTACTGCGGGTTTTGCAACGGGCACTTACTTGGTGAAAATTTCTGTTGATGGTCAATTAGCAGAAGCAATTAAGATCAATAAGATTTAATTTTTAGATTAAGCGGCTTAAATTATAAAACACCCTGTTTCTTTTATTGAAGCAGGGTGTTTTCTGTTTTTGTCAACTACTTTACAATCCAATCCTTAATTTAATCTTTTCTTAGTGTTGTATAGGGGAAAAGAAACCTCTGGCCGACTTGTAAATGAGGCCATCTCATTTATCTCAGAAAAAGCATTTCATATGAAAAAAAATTACACCTTCTTCACACTCTTATTCTTTCTTGGACATCTTAGTCTTTTATTCGGACAAGGTGATAATCTTTTAGACGATGATGCAGTGCATGAGATTCATCTCACTTTCAATGATTCAAGTTTTTGGAACACCCTTACTGGAAATTATGACAACAACTATCCTGATGTTCCCTACATCATGGCAAACGCGGTGATTGATGGAACAGCAGTAGACTCGATTGGTGTCCGGCTAAAAGGTTTCTCTTCTTACTGGGTAGCTACCGATAAAAAGTCCATCAAATTAGATTTCAATGAATTTGTTTCTGGTAAAAAATATGATGGTTTAAAAAAAATAAATCTAAACAATGGAGAAGGTGACCCGGCAGTGCAACGTGACAAATTGTGTTATGATATCATGAGAAAATCAGGAGTAAGTGCACCTCGTACTGCGTACACTAAAGTTTTTCTAAACGGAGAATATTGGGGTTTATATCTTTTGGTTGAACAGATTGATCAAACATTTATCAATCAGAATTTCGACAATGAAGAGGGCAATCTTTTTAAAAATATGGCCAACTCAAATTTAGATTGGCTTGGCCCAGACACAACAGCCTATCAGCAAATCTTTGAATTAAAATCTGGCAATCCTACTGATGCTTGGGCTCGATTCGTCAACCTTATGGATGTTATCAACAATTCTTCTGATGCTGATTTTAAAGATGCAATCAACGAAGTTTTTGATGTCAATCTTTATTTAAAAGTACTTGCCGTAGATGTTGCAACCAATAACTGGGATTCTTATATCGAGCATGGTAGAAATTTCTACATGTACGAAGATCCAGTGTCTAAGAAATTCAAATGGATTCCTTGGGATTATAACCTTTCAATGGGTGGAGCTTTTAGTTCTTTTGGTGGTCCTGGTGGCAGCGGTGGCGAGATAGAAGATCCTTCTGCCTGTCTTACCATTACAAATGGTTCTTGCCCTTATCCTCCTACAGATACTATTTTTATACAGGTGATTAATCAAGATCCTTTTTGCTGCAATACCGATTGGGATGGAGTTTGCCAAGATGCTTTTGATGATATTTTAAACGGAGGAGGAGGTAGTAATCCTGGTGGTGGTCCAGGTTTTGGAAACTTCCCTATCGACATGAGTAACTCCCAAAAAGTGCTGATCAATCGTTTGTTAGCGGTTCCAGAATTTCAAGATAAATACTACCAATATTGGTGTGGATTACTGGATGACAACATGACTATCGAACGATTATTTCCAATGATTGACACTAGTGGAAACTTAATTCGTGATGCTATTTATGCGGATTCAAATTATATGTGGACTACAGAAAATTTTGAAGAGGACTTAGATCAGGGAAATAATAATATTCCTGGTTTAAAGAAATTTCTCGAAGAGCGGATCATTGATATCGACAGCCAACTAAATGTTTTATTTGATTGCAATTCTTTGAATTCTATTTTAGCTTTTCAGGATATTACGATCAACGAATTCATGGCATCGAATGATTCACTTTCTGGTATTGCAGATGCCAATGGAGAAAATGATGATTGGATTGAATTATACAATAACACGACTACTACTATCGATTTGTCAAACACCTATTTATCAGATAAAGCAGACAACCCTCAGAAGTGGGCTTTCCCAACCGGGACGACGATCGAAGCAGAAAGTTATCTAATAGTTTGGGCAGACAATGATGAAGGGCAAGATGGTTTGCATGCTAATTTTAAATTATCGAAAAGCGGAGATTTCATCTTGCTTTCGGATTTTAACAGCCCTATCGATTCTATTCGTTTTGAAGAACAAGAAACCAATTCAACGGCTTCTCGAATCCCAAATGGCACTGGTGATTTCATTATAAAGAATCCTACTTACAATGACAACAATGAAAATGTGACGGCTACGGAAGATCTATTAAATGCAGAAACCTCTGTTAGGTTTTTTCCAAATCCAGCTAAGGAATTCGTAAATGTTGTTTTTGATGAGAATCCAGAAACAGGAACAGTTATCAACATTTATAATAATGTTGGCCAACGTTTGCTGAGACAGGAGATAAGTGAAGCAAGAACTACCGTAGGGCTTCAAAATTTAACTCCAGGAATTTATATTTTAGTGATTGATAACAAACAAGGACAAAGAGTTTCTACCAAGAAGCTTATTGTTTACTGATTAAAGTAAAATCTGCTCTAGGGAAACTTGGGGCAGATTTTTTTAAGCTTTAAACTTTCTGATTTTAGAACAAGGAGTAACGGTCAACGGTTTCATCTTTCATTCCTCCTTCCAACCACAAAGCTCCGCAATATATTTTTTACTTCCATCATTCACCCAAGCATCCAACTGATCCGGAGACTTCAACTGCTGACCACGTTTTCTTGGAACGGCAATAAAACCACAATCCACATCAGTCAATGCAGTCATATCTGACCAAAGTTTTTCGACCTGAGCAACCGGATAAATATCTTCTTGCCCATGTCCCCAACGATATTTTACATCCTTGATTGTTACATAAGTTGGCATTCGCTGCGCCATTTTCCTTACTGCTTCATCTATCTTTTTCTCAGACCTTAAATCGTTTCTATTGATGCCAAATATTTTCAGCAAAGGATCGATCTGAATCCAAGTTGTCATCGAATTATAATAACTCAACTTCAGTTCATCTTCTTCATGAGGCTGCGCCAAACCTTCGAGAATTCTAACCTGACCATTGATATTGGCGAGTCCTCCACCTTTGTCCTCAATCCTTCTCGGAATTACTTCAAAAGTCAGAACTTTGTTTCTATCCAAATGATCACCAAGTGCTTCAGTATTAATATTGGCTCCCAAGGTATCAACATTATGAAGCATGAGCGTTTCCAAACTTGGATGCACTTCGAGGACATCAGCCAGCGTACCATTTCGAAGCATATTTGAAAACTCGTACCAATGCCCTAAAGGACTAAATCGTTGAGCAGCCAAATTATCGACATAGTCTGTTCCTTCCCCTTTTGATTGCGCCCAAGCAATCAATGAATTTCTTACGGCATCCTGAACTTTCTGCTTATTTTCATCAAGGGTTTCTTGAATCGTTTCTTCCCAAAGGAATCGCAAATCTCTTTCCATCGGAATATATCGCTGTCCAATCGAACGCCCCTGAGAAAGGTAAACTTTACCAGAGTAATTGAAATTATCTTGTAGTAACAACTCCTTTTTTATCGCTGATTGTGTAAGATGAGAGGTTGCAATAATATGCGGAATAGCGACATTAAAAAGTTCGCTACTTTGTTTTGTTTTGTTTAAATGAATTTCTAAAAAGCTGCGATGTGTATGTTCAAATTCTGCAAATTGATTCAGCGCTTTGATTACACCAGCACCTTTGGTCCAACGACTTCCGACACCACCAGCCAACGTAAGAACACCGACTTTTCCAGCTTTAATAGCTGCTTCGCCAAGCGTTTTTTTATCTATTTTTTCTAAAAAAGAAAGATCCGAATTAGAGACATCCTCTATTTGTGTTTCTGCAGGCAGACGATTTCTAGCCAAGCCAATTCGGCCTTTCACTAAATCTTTTCGAAGCTGTTCATGTTGTATAAAATCAAATCCGTTTTCTTTTTTTATCCTTGCCGAAATCTCATCTTCTAATGATTTTGCTGATCCTAAATCTGCTTGCGATACTTTAAACAAATGACTCACCATCGTTTCCAAAAGCATCCCATCTTTACTCGCTTGATTGGTGTAAAAATTGAATTCCGTTTTTCGAATATCCGGTAAACGATCAGCCTGATGTACTTCGGCAGGCATCAACATTTGATAATAATCAGCAGGCATCAAAGCTTCCTCTCCTTTTTTGAAATATGCGAATGATCCTTTATGGTTGATTTCAAAATTATAAACAACAGGCTCCATTGCAAATGGTAAAGCGGAGCTCAATTCTGCTTTGGTTTCTTTTAAAATATTTAAAATCGTATCCCGATGTTTTGCATAGTTTTTTGGATCAACAAAGATCCCCATTCCACCTCCTGACATTCCTCCCATCATTAGAAAACCCCAATAGTCATCACCTAATTGTTGCTTGGCTTTTTCAATAATAATTTCTGTAAAATGAGTAGATGCCCAAGGAATAATTGTCTTGATTGGTGAATCCCAATTCTTCTGGGTGTTCGCTGCAAGTTTTTTAATATCTCCTTCTCGAAGAGCGTCTAAAATATTATCAAAAATCTCTCGGGTCTCCCCTCTTGCTTTCCATTCTTTTTCTGCACGGAGCAAATATTTCTCAGTGACCATCTCTAGGATCGGGCCAACGTTTTGCGCCATTCCACCATGCATAATGATGAGCGACTCTGCCAAGCGTTGATCAATCTCTGGATGAATATCTTCTGCTTTTAAAACTTTATGTCTTGGCAACAAACATCCTCGGCTAATTTCAAATTCAGGATCTCCTTTCTCAGCTAAAGCACCTTGGATAATTTTAATTCCTGGCCATACACCTCCTGAATCTTGCCAGCCGCCTCCAGAACCTCCTAGCCATTCGCCAAGGATTGCTCTCGATGCTACGAGCCTTCTTTCCGGCTCCAATAATGGTCCCGACAAAAAGGTCGTTTGCTTACTTACCCGCATCAATAAACTGATAATAGAACCCAATAGGTTCGTCGACACAGCAAGCCTTGATCCTTTAGGAATATCGTTCACCTTTGTCGTTAACTCAAAACCCATTCCTTGACCAACTATTTTACCTAAGATGTCTTGAAGAGATTGCTTCGTTCCTTCAAAAGCCGGAGGAATAATCCCTGATGCTATGATTCCTGCTTTGAGCAAACCGAGGTAATCATTTCCAAAATTAAATAAGTCTTCTAAGTCACGAATATCTTTACTGGCTTTCAAGTCAATACTCGTCAAACGGATCAATGGTTCTTCAATCACTCTGAAGTAAGAAGCAATCGGCGGTTTGACTTCATTGTCTCTTCCGTAGACTCCAAGGTTGACTGAAACGTTGATCACTCTGGCTCCTTCCGGATAGTCCATTCCTAGAAAAAAAATATCAGACCATCCACTATGACTTAAATCCATCCGCACAGAAGTTTGTTCTTCTAAGATCGGATAAAGGGTTTCATCTAATCCTCGATTTAAAACTCTAGGATGAATTTTTATGGGTAACTCATCAACATGACCAATACGAAACATCCACCGATTGCCTTGACTTTGTCTTACGCTTTTGCGCACTTGATCAGCCAATAATTGAAAAGTAAGATGATGATAACCTTCAGCTAATCCACTAGCTAAGGTCGCATTGAGTCCTTCTTTCTTTGCTTGGTTTTGGAAAATACTTATCGCTTGTTCAAAATGTCTTTCTAAAATATTCGTGTATCCTTCGTAAGGTAATCGTCCAACGTTTGAAATATCTTTTGAGGATTCTAAAATAAATCGGTAGGCTTCATATAAAAACAAACTGGCTCGTACGCCTTCATAAAGATTATCGGTCTCTGATCGAAATTGATCTAAGGTTTCCAAGTTTTCCAACAGCGTTTGGGTGTCCATAGACTTACAGAGGTGATGGAAAGGCCGGTTACGGATTTCTGGATCTGAGCTTTTTATAGTTTGTATGAATGGGTTCATTTTTTTGAAGAATTATATTTCTTGATAGTTCTAGTTGTTTTGAGGGACACAAAGCTCATGAAGCTTGATTGTCAAAACTTCAAAATCTTTTTTAGATTTTAATATTTTCTAAATTGAACTAATTAAATCTTTGAGGTCTTCGTGCCTTCTTAGTGTCCAAAATGAATTTATTAATCCTGATTTATAAAACGTTGAAACTCGTCCAAAACACTTCGTTCAGGATCGTCGCTAAGGTATAGAAATTGTCCTTGCTTACCGATAATTTCATAAACGGGGACGGAATACAATTCATAGAGTTCTTGAACATCTTGCTTATTAACCAAAGCATGACTACCTGCAATGTTGTAAGTTTGCATGGCTTGGCTCCACTTCTCGGAATCAGCATCGATGGAAATGTTTAACAACACTACACCTAAAGCTTCCATCTCTTTTCGAATGCTTTCATATTTTTCAAAACCGACAATACATGGTTTGCACCAACTTGCCCAAAAGCTAAGGTAAACGACTTTCCCTTGAAAATCACTGAGTTTCTTTTTACTGCCATCGACCATTTGAAATTCAAAGTCGGGGGCCTTTTTCGTTTCTTGAGCGAAAGTGAAAAAGCTTAGAAAACAAAAGGTTATAATCGTAATTATTTTTTTTGACATACTTTTCTTTTGTAAATTCAAGTTCCGACAATCAACCGTGGCAAGTTACAAACTTGCCATTATACCCAACTTTCAAGTTATAGCCTCCTGCGTCGACTTTAAACTTAAAAGAGTGTCAGAAGTCATTTATTCTTTTAGATATACTTTTTAATATTGAACTTTATTATTTTTCAGCAAGTAAACGAAGGACAGTAGTGAGAATTTCTTCTCGTTCTTTGCCTGCAATTCCTAAGGCTAATTGAGCTTGCAATAAACCATGTGTAGCACTGAGATCATAGCGACGACCTTGCATTTCGAAAGCAAGATAATCTTCTTTTGCAGCCAAGGTTTCTAATGCTGGTGTAAGCTGCAGTTCTTCTGCATTGTCCTGAGCTGTTTTAAATTGCGCTTCAAGAATATCAAATATTTGTGGTTGCAAAACGTGCATCCCAAAAACACAGAGGTAGTATCCCATCCGAATATGCGGAAGGTGTAATTCTAATTCAGCTTGGCTTAATGATGGCTTTTCAATAATCTTTTTCACCTGATAAATTCCATTGCCATCTGAGAGTAAAGATCCAGTAAGAGTTCCGTATTTATGGATCAAATATTCTGGGGTTGGATTTACAGCTGTGACAGATTTTTCTTGCTGTTCTGCAATTTCGACGAGTTGCTTTGCACAACTTTTATCTTTAACATCTGAAACATAAAGATGATCTCCTAAAAGCAATAAAAAAGGTTCTCCTTTTGTAAAATCTTTCGCTTGTAAAACGGCATGACCATATCCTAGCGTTTCTTCCTGAACAGCAAAACTCAAACGATCTAAAAGCGTTTCAATTTGCTGTGCTTCTTTTTTTGCCCAGTTTACATTTAGGTAAGCTTTTAAAAGATTGCTATGTAAATTTTCGAAAGTCTGCCGATATCGCTCTTCATCTCCTGGTGCACAAACGATACAGATTTCTTCGACACCTGCAGAGAAGGCTTCTTCGGCAATAATTTGAATTGCTGGCTTGGTTAAACCATCTCGATCTACTACAGGTAACATCGCTTTTTGGACGGTATCAGCCACCGGATATAAGCGTTCTCCTCTTGCAGCGGCTGTGATGACTGCTTTTTTTATTTTCATAATGAAAAATGATGTTTGAAATTGAACGGCAAAATAGTGGAATTGCTTCAGAAAGTCCAGAGAGAACCGAGGTTTTGTTGTTAGAAAAGAATATTAGGTCCACGAGATCTCTACGAGGCTTGATATGACAGTGTCCGCGAAGGAGATACGAAGCTCTTAAAGAAAGGTAATTAGACTAAAAGAATGGAATTAAAATTTTACTTTTTTCGACCTAGAAAGAAGTTGATGATTTTTTTAAAAAAACTGATGACTCCGGATTCTTCCTTTTTTTTATTTTGATCAGACATAGGTTGATTTTTTTATAAGATAGCTGTTTTTAAACTAGAAATCAATATGGTGTTTCTTTATAATATTAGATAATCAAAAATTATTCCTAAACTATACTTATATGCGATATTTCAAAAAGCAACCAGAATGCTTAGAACGGTAATTGACTTGCAGGAATTTTAGTTTTAATTTGTCTACCTTCAATTCGGATCGTTAATATTATTGTATCTCCATCTCTCTCCACGGCAATCACTTCACCTTCCTGTACTTTATTATTTTTATTAAAAAAATCATTGGGACTCCCATCTTTGATTATTTTTCCTTGCTCAAGTTGAGCGATACGATCGGATAATTTTATAATCTCTGGAACATCATGACTAACCAAAATAGTCGTGAGTTTATACTCCTTATGAAGTTGAAGAATGTAATGCTGCAATTTCTGCCGCATCTCTTGATCGAGAGCAGAAAGAGGCTCGTCTAACAATAGTATTTCTGGTTGTTGAACCAGTGATCGTGCTAATGCAATTCTTTGTTGTTGTCCTCCAGAAAGCGTCGTAGGTTTTCTATTTTGAAGGTCTCCTAATTCTATGATTTCGATGAGCTCTTTGATGATGTCTTTTTCTTGATTTTTGAGCAATGCGAATTCTAAATTTTCCTTGACAGTCATATTTGGAAAGAGTGCATAATCTTGAAAGACAAATCCCAAACTTCTTTTTTGAGGACCGTTGTTTATTTTATTTTTCGAATCGTACCAGAGGTTTCCTTTTACCTGAACATAACCGGAATCGGGTTCCATCAATCCGGCGAGCATTCTAAGGATAGAGGTTTTCCCAGCTCCTGATTTTCCGTAAAGTGTAAGGAAGGTATTCGGTTCAATATCCAGATCAATATCCAGGTGCATCTTACCGATGGCGGAATGGAGGCGTTTATGAAGTTGGATTTTGATCATTTTTTTTGCTTGGAGGACAAGTTACATTCTTCGACTTTGTTCAGGATGACGTTTGTCATTATTTGTTTCTCTTAGGTTACAGCCTTCTTCGTTCCTTCGACAATACTAAGGACAGGTCTGCTTAAACTTTAACAAGTGTACTCTCTTGACAAGTTACAAACTTGTCATTATTTGTTTCTCTTAAGTTACAACATCGCTACGCTCTGCTTAAACTTAAGAGAGTGTGCTCTGCCTAAATTTACGCGTTTATTTTTTTAAAAGTGTGTATCTGCCATTAATGAGATAGACCGATAACAGAATGATAAAAGTAATGATAAATAATATCAAGGAGTATGTATTTGCTGCTGAATAATTGAGTGCTTCTACTTCGTCGTAAATCGTGATAGAAGCGACTTTAGTTTTGCCAGGGATATTTCCGCCGATCATGAGGACGACTCCGAATTCTCCGATGGTATGCGCGAAGGCTAAAACAATTCCTGTAAGTAGCGATGGTTTTATATTTGGGAGTAGCACTTTAAAAAGTGTAGTCGTTCTAGATTTCCCTAAGACGTAAGCGGCTTCTTTTAAGGAGCCCGATAGATTGGCGAAACCGGATTGAATGGGTTGCACCATGAAAGGTAAACTATAAATGACTGATGCTAAAACTAAGCCTCCGAATGAAAATACTAAACGAAGTCCTAAGGTTTCATCCAACCATTGTCCAAAACTACTGGATGGACTAAATGCAACCAATAAATAAAAACCAAGGACTGTTGGAGGAAGAACCAAGGGCATACTCACCAGAGTTTCTATCACAGGTTTGATTCGGGATTTTGAATAAGCCAACCAATAAGCGATGGGAACAGAAATAACGAGCAGTATCAGGGTGGTGATAAAGGCCAATCGGAACGTTAATGCTAATGGTTGAAAATCTAAGTCCAAGTTTTTTAAGTTAATAAGTCCGCAAAATAATAAGTAAACAAAAAAGCTACTTTTCACTTACCAAGTAGCCAAAGTTATTTAAAATTTCTTTAGCCTTTGCGGAAAAAAGGAAGTTATAAAATTTTTGAGCTTTGTTCCGACGATTCTCTGAATTTTTTAAAAGAACGACACCTTGAGAGATTGGGGTATAAATTTCTGGATCAATCGAAATCCATTGGCCCTGATTTTTCACGCGAGGAGACAGGACAACGGACTTGGCAGTGAATCCAAGTTCGGCAGCCTGAGTTGTTACAAATTGATTGGTCTGTGCAATGCTTTCTCCATAAACGAGTTTGTCTTCTATTTTCACTAATAAGTTATTATGCTTGAGCACTTGTAAAGCGGCGACTCCATAAGGTGCCGTCTTGGGGTTGGCTAAGGCGATGTGTTGAATTTCATCTGAGTTCAATAGTGGAATGGCATTTTCAAAATCACTTAAAGAAATGTTTTCCTTCATGGTCCAAAGTACAAGGCTTCCGTAGGCGTATACTTTTGGTTTTTCGATCGTCAAATTTTTATTATAAAGCTCCGTCGGATATTTCATGTCTGCAGAAATAAAAATATCGTAAGGTGCTCCTTGAGTAATTTGTGCAGTGAGTTTCCCGGAAGAGCTGATGATGGTTTCGCATTTGATACCAGATTCCGCAGTAAAGGCTTTAGTGAGATCTTCCATGGCGAATTGCATGTTGGCGGCGGTTGCGATTCTTAAGTTTTCGGGTTGGTTGTTATCACAGGAGAGAACAAATAGAAGTAAAAAAAATAGGAAGCGTTTTTTCATTGAATAACCTTTGGAGTAAAGGTAAAGATTATGATGGGGGTTTGCAAGTTCATTGGGTGATCGCTGCGCTTGTGGAATAGTCAAGCTATTGAATAGCTATCCCAATAGTTCGTTAATTTCTTTGCGGTAAGTTTGGCCAATAGGGATTTTATGCTCTTGGATAAAAACTCGATTGCCTTCTATACTTTTGATTTTATCGATAGCGATGATGTAGGATTTGTGAATGCGAAGAAAATTATCTTTTGAAAGAAGTTCTTCGAAAGAAGATATTTTTTGATGGCTGATGATCATCTCTTCTTTTAAAAAAAGCTTTGTATAATTTCCGTATGCTTCGATAAATAAAATATCCTCAGCATTAATCTGGTGGTATTTTTTATCTCCTTTTAAAAAGAAACGATTGCTTTTTGGAGCAGCCTTTGGTATCTCGACACCTTGAGATTTTGTGCTGATGGCCTTATTGATGGCAGCAACCAGTCGCTCAAAACTAAACGGCTTGAGTAAATAATCAACAACGTTCAACTCATAACCCTCCAAGGCAAATTCTTTATAGGCTGTGGTAACAATAACCTTTGGTGCTTGCCGGAGCGTTCTTAAAAACTCAAAGCCCTTTAACTTCGGCATATTGAGATCGAGAAACATGATATCTGTTTGATTGGAATTTAAAAACTCCATAGCCTCCAATGCATTATAACAATTTTTCTGCAATTGCAAATGTGGAAGAAGATTGCAAAATTCTTCAATCAGTTCATGCGCTAATGGCTCATCATCTACAATAATATATTTTATCATTTTATCTTCAGACTTAATTGTGCTTTAAAGATATTCCCATTTTCTGAAATCTCAAACTTGTATTGATCTGGATAAATTAATTCTAGTCGGCGCTTCAGGTTTTCCAACCCAATACCATCACCATCTTCTACATCCTCTGGATCAAAATTATTCTCAATCGAAAAATCAATACGCTCATCATCCGCAAACAATTTCATATTAATAAAAGCATTTTTAATCAAAGATTCTACGCCATGTTTAAAAGCATTTTCTAAAAGAATAATAAACAAGAGTGGTGATATTTTTGGCGTTCCTTTTATCTCTTCTTCAAAATTAATCGCAACTTCTTTATGATGCCTAAGTTTATGTAATTCAATATAGTTATTTAAATATTCTGCTTCTTCTGTCAAAGCCACTAAATCCTTTTTACCTTCATAAATCGTATAGCGCATCATATCGGAAAGTTTTAAAATCACCTCTGGTGCTTTCTTAGAATTCTTTACCGTTAAGGCATGCAGATTATTTAAAGTATTAAAAAAGAAATGAGGATTGATCTGACTTTTCAACAAAGCTAGTTCTGCTTCAGTCTTTTCTGCTTTCAAAGTTTTAAGCCACTTCCATTGTTCATAGCCCCACAAAATCAAAAAGAAAGGAACAGGAACGATTAAAAGCCCAAGCGCAGTTCCTTTTTCTTCTTGCAGATACGTTTCAAGATCTGGTGAGAATAAGCGTACATATAAAAAATAACCAACCGCCAACACATAAATCGCCAAGATGTACTTAGCATATTTTTCAAAAAATTTATTGAAGATTAAATAAGCCAAACATAACCACAAGGCGACCACCAAGGGAATGGTGATAGGACTATCCGGTACTCCTAAGGTCGCATCAATAAAGATTATCGCGATTAAAAACAAAAACAAACCTCCAAATTTTAAAGTAGTTTTCCTTTTCAACAAAGGCACTTTATAAACCACAAAAGATACAATAAGCCACCATACCACAAAAAACATAAGGTTCGCAAATACCTGTTCAGGATCAATGCGAATAAAGCCGATCCACTCTAGCCAGAATCGTAGTATCATCGTAATGATCAGACCAATTAATATGGCTTTATAATTTTTTAATATCGAGTTCATAGTTCAAAAATACAGAGGTTTTAGGCAGTACACAATTAGTTTGACGAAC
>CAKZTD010000003.1 GCA_937921595.1 uncultured Saprospiraceae bacterium | reverse complement strand
GCCAAAAATATCTCCACCCAAAAGTGTCTTTCTTCACATCTTCCCGTCTAAATAGAACATACTCAAGAAAAACACAAAACACAAACATGACCAACCATTCTCAACTCTTTCCGGATAAAAAAGAACGTACAGATTTTTGGATCGCAATTTCTGTGATAATTATATTTCTTGCCTGCATAATTTTCTATTTATTTGGAGGGAAGGATAAAGTCGAAAACTCTTCGATAGCATCTTCACTTGAACAAAAGGAAGAGAGTAAAACTGATTTTGCTTATACTAGAAAAGCGGAAACCATTAATGTTGAAAATCAAAAAACTGATTTCGAAGAAGGACTGGTGGATGATGTTGTAATTCCAGCGGAACCGGAAGAAGTAGAGGTAGAAAAGGGAGAATCCATCTCAACGCTAAAAAAAGAAGTATTGCCAATAGAAAAAGAAATAGTAGATGAAGAGCTGTCAAGCACTTCTAAAATAACAGAAGAATTGCCCGAATACATTGATGAAGAGGCTACTGAAATAGAAGAGAAGGCACCTTATGAAGCAGCTGAAGAAAAAATTGCGGAGATTCCTGCGATTAAAGAAACAGTAAAACCTGATTTACCTTCTAAAACTGAAAGTATAGAAGAAGTAAATCCAAAAAATAGAAACATAAAATTGGAAAGTACTAGTCAGGATACCCAATATGGATGTATTATAATTGTGGGATCATTCAAAGAACCTGGGAATTCAAAAAAGCTAATTCAGAAATTGAAAGCACAAAATTATCCAGTTTATGAAGGAGCATACAAAGGCTATTATATTGTGGGTGTAAATTCAGATTGTGCAACGAATAAGATTACGCCGCTACTGAAAAAGATGAGAAAAGATTACGAAAAAACAGCATGGATTTATAAGCGGTGATTTAAGTTAATAGATAAATTAGCAATGGCGCTTTGATTTAAATCAAAGCGCCATTGCTAATTTGTTACTCTGTTAAATGGTTAACTTATTTAGGATAATAACTTGATCTGATCTTCGGTAATATGAATCGCGCGAATTGGATCTGTACGTTCCGCAATATCTCCACTTCCATTTTCTAAACGTAAAACACCACGCGGACAAACTGCAGAACAAACGCCACAACCAACACAAGAAGCTCGAACAATATCCTGTCCTTTTTGAGCATAAGAACGAACATCAATTCCCATCTCACAATGTGTCGAACAATTTCCACAAGAAATACATTGTCCTCCATTTGTTGTAATCCTGAAACGCGATTTATATCGTTGGATCAATCCAAGGTAAGCCGATAATGGACAACCAAAACGGCACCAAACCCGATTACCCATCAAAGGATAAAAACCAGTTCCAACCACACCCGCAAATCCAGCACCAATCAAAAAGCTATACCAAGAACGAACCTTTTCAGTGTTCATACCAAGTACCTCGTTGTTTCCAGAAAAGTAAGTATACAAAGTCATTACAGTCATGACTACCGCAAAAGTTAAAACACCGTGAATAATCCAACGCTCATATTTCCACGCTCGCAAACTTTTATCCGAAAGCTGACGATAAGGATCACCAAGTGTTTCTGCTAAACCACCGCAACCACAAACCCAAGAACAGTACCAGCGTTTTCCATAGAAGTAGGTAATCACTGGAACCGCAATCACGATCAAAACAATTCCCCAAACAAGCATGAAAATACCAAGTCCACCACCTTCGATTAATTTGTCAAGATTGTAACTAAAAAAGAATTCATAATCCAATGGCCAGATATTTTTAAAATCTTTACTCAAAAGCGGCTGTTCCAATAAGCTCATAATTTGAGGAATCAAAAAAGCAAAAGCAGTTTGAAAAAATATAACCGATCCTGTTCGAACCAATTGATATTTGTTGTGTCGATATTTCGCAAACATTCGAACGCCCATCACAATAATGATAATGGTATAAAGCATTCCATAGACAAACCATTTACTAGCTGGCCCGCCATTAAGGGCATAACTAAATGGGTCAAACATCGTCGCCCATCCCGTAATATAATGCGGAGCCCAATACAAAAAGACATAAAAAGTAACCATGTAAATCCCTGTAACAATTCCAAGCCATCCAGTGAAATCTGGACCAGCGGATCGCTGAGGATTATTATCTTTTGATCCTTGATAATACATTACCAAGGCAATGATCAAGCTTACAAAAGCGGTCGTTACTACTGGCCAAAACCAATCATAAGAATAGAAGAATCCATAAAGCAAAATACCTGGAATTACAATACCTAAAAGGGCTGCTCTCCATTTCCAAGTTAATCCTCGTTCCATTGGACTATGAAAAATACCATTGCTTTTGATACCAGGACGATCACTGAATTTTGGAATGATATAAAACAATCCTCCTAGCATAGCTAGTCCAACACTTAGCAGCCACCACATGATCGGATTATCATTGACTGTCCCAAAGCTGGCATTTTTAAATATATCATCTTTAAAATATTCTTTAAACTTCCAGTCTCCGAGTTTGTAGTCCCATTCGCCAACACCATCAGGTATAGTCTGACCAGCTAAGCTATTTTGAGCTTGCTTAAATGTCGTTTTGAGTGCAGTCATAAAATTTGCACTAGAAGGGTACTCTTGCTCAAACAAAGTCGTAGACTTTGCTGCTTCCATAAAAGCTGCTTGATGATATTCATTGGAGATATTAATGGCTGAAGGGTCAAGTTTATAACTATCTAAACCCAGGACTGCTGTAAAAACACAAATCCCAATAAGGAACAAACCAATACCTATTTTTTGTAAAACTGTCATATCTATTTTTTCAAATGGTGATTTTTAAACTCTTTCAAGTTTAAGCCGATTTTAAGAGGCTGTAACTTGGAAGTAAGAATAACAGCAAGTTTGTAACTTGCTTGTTTCGGTATCTGCAATACAAACTACTTACCTCTTCCTAAAAAACTCAAGACTGCATTCAATCCACGTCGTTTTTTGAGACTTAAGTTTTTTCCGGCCTGTTTATTATAAAGAGCAATTACATCAGATTCATATTCTTCAAAAAACTCAGGATCGAAATTAGCCATACCCAAGTTTTGTAAAACATCTTCAACATTCACTTTATCTTTTAGCCATTTTTCACAAACCTCATGTCTATATCGAACACCCATTAAGTTGAAACCGATGATCTGATTATTCTCTTTGTCAAAAACAATTCGAATACTCTTGTTACCATCTGAATGCTCCCAATAAAGAGAAGTATGATTCTCCGCTGGTCTCGCCGATACAGTTCCGTAAACCTGATATTCAATGTCAAAAAACTTCGCAGAGTTAAACCAAATTCCTGGATCATAAGCGATTTTCTTACCGCATATATTATAAGCTACCGTTTCACCCATCATCCTTCCTGTATACCAGATCGCCTCAATTGGTCGACGACCAGGAAGCGGGTTTCTCGCATTTGCACAATCACCAATCGCATAGACATCAGGAACATTAGTTTCTAGAAATTCATTGACCATGATTCCTCGTGTCATTTCAATGCCTGAGTCTGCTAAGAATTTTATATTTGGGCTCACGCCTGCGGTAAGGCCTACGAAGCCGCATTCTATAGTTTCTCCTTTACTCGTTACAGCAGCTTTAGCCGCACCATTTCCATCATCAATAATTTCTTTCAACTCCGTTTCTAGTTGAAGGTCAATGCCATTGGCTAAGATCTCTCTATTGATCATTTGGGATTCTTCAGGAGGCATGACACCATTCCAGAAACTATTTTCTCGAACTAAAAAGGTCACCGGAATATGACGCGAGTGAAACATCTCGGCCATTTCAATTCCAATCAATCCACCACCAACAATGACTGCTTTTTTCAAACCTTCACTATGCTTTTCCATTGCTTCAAGATCCTGATAAGAATACATTCCATGTACCTTGTCGAGGTCTTGTCCTGGCCAGCCAAATTTATTGGGAGTAGAACCACAAGCAATGATGAGTTTGTCATATTTGAGATCATCACCTTCGCTGAACTGAAGTGTTTTGTTAGCGGTATCTACTTTTGAAACATAAGCACGTTTGAGATCGATTCGGTTTTTTGTCCAAAACCAATCTTCATATGGTTTCGTGTCTTCGAAACGCATGTGCCCCATGTAGATATACATCAATGCTGTTCTGGAGAAAAAGTGGTCAGTCTCGGCTGAGATGACTGTGATTTTATGGTCACTTAGTTTTCTGAGATATCGGGCTGCGGTGATTCCACTAATTCCATTGCCGATGATTGCTATGTGCATAATAAAGGGGTTAGTTTTTTGAATGTCTTAGAGTCATACTAATACCTTGAAGGTAGCAAAATGTTGTCTATTTTTGAAAAAAGAAATAGAATTCAAAGATTAATTGAAAACCTTGTCTTTAGAGAGACAGAAAGGAGGTAAGTAATAATGCGAATCAGGTTAATGTGATTCCTAATAACTTAATTTTAAAGGGAGTGTAAATGGTATTAGGGGAGTCCGAAAACCTAATACTTAAAGCCGTTTTTTTTAAGTTTAGAGCAAATTGAAAAAAAATATTATTTTAAAAACTGATTGGCATTAAATATTTAAATTTAAAGGAAAACCTTTTTACGCCGGGTATTCTACATAATTTCGAGGAGTCTCGTATAAGCGAATTTTTAACTCAAATCGGTCGTCTAATTTGTTAGAAAGAATTTGCCAGATTACATAACAAATATTTTCAGCAGTAGGGTTAAGGTTTTTAAATTCCTCTGTATCAAGGTTGAGATTTTTATGGTCAAAACGATCTTCAATTTCCGTTTTAATTAAATCTTTCAAATCTTTTAAATCAATTAAATATCCGGATTCAGAATCTACTTCACCAGTGACTTTGACTTCCATATCGTAATTATGACCATGATAATTAGGGTTATTACAAACCCCAAAAACTGCTTTGTTCTTTTCGTCAGACCAATTGGGATTGTGCAGACGATGTGCCGCATTAAAATGAGCTTTTCTAAAAACTGAAATTCGCATATTCTAAGATTAAATTTTCGTATTTTTTATAATTGCGCTCTCCTAAAGATAGCAATCATCAAATTAAATGGCTACGATCTCCCTAAAGACAACCAAGATTTAACAAAATTCTCATCACTAAGTTGTAAAAAGACCCTCAAAAAACTAAGTCCTTGCTTCTCAATCATTTATGTAAAAACACTTTCAACTTAAGCATAAAATATGTAAATTTACCCAAATGTCAGAAATGGCTTCGATATATAAATTTAAAGTAGAAAGAATAGACGGAAGTGAGATTAACTTTGAAGATCTCAAGGGTAAAAAGATAATAATTGTAAATGTAGCCTCAGAATGTGGTTACACACCCCAATATCAGCAGTTACAGGAACTTTACGAGGAATTTAGTGAAAAAGTAGAGATAATTGGATTTCCCTCCAATGATTTTGGAAAACAAGAACCCGGAACAAATGCTGAAATTGATACCTTTTGTAAGGTGAATTATGGACTGAGCTTCCCTATGGCAGCAAAAGTCAAAATAAATGAAGAACCGATTTACCAATGGTTGACTAAGAAATCACTCAATGGTAAACTCAATAGCGAGGTAGCATGGAATTTCCACAAATACCTCATTGATGAAAACGGTCACTTAGTTACCTTTTACCCTTCGTCTGTTAATCCTATCGATGAAAAAATCATAGATTGGATCCTTTCTTCTTAATATCGAACTTAAGTCTGGCGCCCAATAGAAATTAGCATTAGACCATTGAGTGCTGATTTGTAATATCAGGATCAGTGAGCAGATGCGTAACAGCTCTATCTTAAATAAATAAAATGCTTTTCAACGAGGTAATCGGACATGTAAACTTAAAAGCAGAATTGATCGAAATGATCAAGACTGAAAGAGTCCCTCATGCTCAATTATTTTTAGGACCAGCGGGTTGTGGAAAGTTAGCAATTGCGATCGCATTTGCACAATATGTCCTTTGTATCGGGGATAAAAAAGAAGAGGCCTGTGGCGAATGCAGCTCCTGTTCGAAAGTTCAAAAATTAATCCATCCTGATTTACACTTTTCTTTTCCTTTTATAGGATCTAAAAATACCAGCAACAACTTCATGGAGGAATGGCGATTAGCCATAAAGGAAAATCCGTATATGAATGCCAACCAATGGTTGCAGTCAATCGGTGCTGAAAATAAACAAGGAAATATTAATAAAGATGAATGTCTGAATATTATTCGAAAGCTTAGTCTCAAGTCTTTTGAAAGTGAATACAAAGTATTGGTCATGTGGTTGCCAGAGTATTTAGGCAAAGAAGGAAATCGATTACTTAAGCTGATAGAAGAGCCGCCAGAAAACACCTTGTTTATTTTAGTTGCTGAAAATCAGGAACTCATTCTAAATACTATATTATCTCGTTGTCAAATTGTCAAAATAAACCAACTAAATGACGAGGATATCGTAGAAGGAATAATGAAGCGTGAAAACCTCAATCTCGAACAGGCGAAGAGCGTTGCTCACTTAGCCAGCGGGAATTTTAATGAGGCGCTTCAATTTGTACAAAATAAAGAAAATGATAATGCAAAACTCTTCTTAGAATGGATGAGGATTTGTTATAAAGGTCAAGGAACAGAAATGGTCCCTTGGGTAGAAACTTTTGCAGGTGCAGGCCGAGAGAATCAAAAACACTTCCTTCGCTATGCCCTTCATTTTTTAAGAGAATATATGTTGGTCAAACTCACAGGTAATGAAAACCTACGATTGCAAGACCAAGAATTGAAGACGGCACTCAATCTCACAAAGGTTATTGAGTTAGACCAGATTCAAGAGATTTCAAAGCTATTTGACGATTGCTACTATCATGTAGAACGGAATGCAAATCCTAAAGTATTATTTTTGGATGCTTCCATTGAGTTGAATAGAATTTTAAAAACAAAAAAGCAAGTTGCTTAAGGCGAGTTAACGTTCTAATAAAATATTTAACCCTCCTTAGCTCCTTGACTAACTTAAATACTTAGTAATATGGGATGTTCAAGCTGTGGATCAGGAAAAGATGGTAAGCCAGGTGGTTGTAAAAGTAACGGAGGTTGTTCAACAGGAGGTTGCAATCGAATGAATACTTATGATTGGTTGGCTACTATGGATATTCGAGACAATGATGGATTTGATTTAGTGGAAGTGAGTTTTAAGAATGGGTCAAGAAAAACCTTTTTCCATAATCCTCCACATACCCGAGCAATCATCGGAGATTCAGTAGTCGTAGAATCTGCCAATGGATATGATGTTGGTCATATTTCATTGACGGGAGAATTGGTTCGTCTACAAATGAAAAAGAAAAGAATTACAGAAGATACTATTTTGCAAAAAGTACTTCGTGTCGCGAACGAAAGAGATATGGAGAAACTATGGGAGGCTCGAAATATAGAACGAGATATCATGGTTAAAGCCAGAATCACTGCAAGGACTTTGGAGCTGGATATGAAAATAGGCGATGTTGAAGTCCAAGGAGATAAACGTAAAGCTACTTTCTATTATACCGCAGAAGGGCGGGTAGATTTTAGAGAACTCATTCGACACTTTGCAAAAGATTTTAGATTAAAAATCGAAATGCGCCAAATCGGTGCTCGTCAAGAGTCTGCTCGAATCGGTGGTATCGGATCTTGTGGTCGTGAGCTTTGTTGTTCTACTTGGTTGACAGATTTTAAATCAGTTTCAACAGCAGCGGCTAGATATCAAAATTTGGCGATCAATCAATCAAAACTTTCAGGACAATGTGGTCGCCTAAAGTGTTGTTTGAATTATGAGTTGGATTCTTATATGGATGCACTCGAGCATTTTCCAAAACATGCTGATACTCTAAAAACAGAAGTAGGAAAGGCGGTGCTGGTTAAAACAGATATTTTCAAAGGTGTAATGTTTTATATTTATACAGAGCAAGGGAAGCGAGGGAAATTCTATCCATTAAAATTGGATCGGGTAAAGGAGATTCTTGAAATGAATAAAAAAGGTGAATTTCCAACAGATTTGATCGATATCCATTCCTTAATTGACGTTGGAGAACCAGAAGCAGATTATGATGCTGATGATTTAGTTGGAGTTATTGAGTTGCCACCAGAAGAGCGTAAAAAACGAAAAAATAAAAACAGAAATCGTAACCGAAATCGAAGTAATAACGATAGGCGACCTGCGAAGAACGATGGGCCAAAGAGAGACGGACCAAAGAGAGATGGACCAAAGAGAGATGGACCAAAGAAAAGAACGGATAGTAGAAAGCCAGATAATAGAGGACCAAAGAAAAATACGCCAGAGAATAAAGACAAAGGTCCAGGAGGAGGACCTAGTAAAAGTGGCGGTGGAAAAAGTAATAGTAGAAATAACAACCGCAATAGAAATAGTAAGAATCGCAATAACAATAATAATAAAGGAAAAGGAGATAGTAAAGGACCTAGTGATGGACCTAAAAAAGACTAAACTCTTTTCCTTTTTTATAAAACCATTAGCATGTTTTGATCGTTATCAAGCTTAAACATTCTAATGGTTTTTGTAGTTTAAAAAACTTAAGTAATTCACGTCATTAAATGACGGATCAAAATAACTTATTATTAATTCCGTCTAATAATTTATTCAAAAAAAAGAAATAATGAAATACGATGTAACGATTATCGGCTCGGGTCCTGGAGGATATGTTGCAGCCATCCGATGTGCACAGTTAGGAATGAAAACAGCTATCATCGAACGTTATAATACACTTGGAGGAACTTGTCTGAATGTCGGATGTATTCCTTCTAAAGCATTGTTGGATTCTTCAGAGCATTACCACAATGCAAAAGAAAAATTTACCAGTCACGGGATCGATTTAAAGGATCTAAAAGTCAACATGCCGCAGATGATCAAACGAAAAGATGAAGTCGTTGATCAGACTTGTAAAGGTGTTGAGTTTTTAATGAAGAAAAATAAAATCGATGTTTTTCACGGACATGGATCTTTTGTCAATGCAAATAAAATTTCGATTGCAAAAGATGATGGAACGAAACAAGAACTAGATACTGATAAAGTAATCATCGCTACAGGATCAAAACCAATTGCTCCAGCAGCATTCAATTATGATAAAAAACGAGTCATCACTTCTACCGAAGCATTGAATATAAAAAAGGTGCCTAAGAAAATGGTTGTGATCGGCGGCGGTGTAATTGGATTGGAGTTAGGTTCAGTTTATGCGCGTTTAGGAACAGAAGTGGAGGTGATCGAATATATGGATCGAATCCTTGCAGGCATGGATAAGGATTGTAGCAAAGAGTTGCAGCGTTCTATGAAAAAGCTAGGAGTGAAATTTCATTTAAAGCATGCAGTAACTACGGTAAAAGCTACCGCAAAATCTGTTACCGTCAATTATAAAAAACGTGATACGGAAGAAGAGTTATCAATCAAAGCAGATTACTGTTTGATCGCAATTGGTCGTAAAGCATATACGGATAACCTTGGTTTAGAAAACGTTGGAATCAAAACAGATGATCGCGGTAGAGTAGAGGTCAATGCGCATTTGGAAACTAATGTCTCTGGTATCTACGCAATTGGTGATGTAGTGAAAGGGGCGATGCTTGCACACAAAGCGGAAGAGGAAGGAACTTTTGTTGCAGAAACGATTGCTGGGGAACAACCACATATCGATTATAATTTGATTCCTGGAGTAGTCTACACTTGGCCAGAAGTTGCTGCGGTTGGAAAGACAGAACAAGAAGTAAAAGATTCTGGAGTAGAATATAAAGTTGGAAAATTTCCATTCAAGGCATTGGGTCGAGCAAGAGCGAGTACCGATATAGAAGGAATGGTGAAAATAATTGCAGATAAAAAAACAGACGAAATTCTAGGTGTTCACATGGTCGGAGCAAGAGTCGCAGATATTATTGCAGAAGCAGTTGTAGCGATGGAGTTCAGAGCATCGGCAGAAGATATTGCCAGAATGAGTCATGCGCACCCTACCTTTACGGAAGCAGTGAAAGAGGCGGCTATGGATGCAACTTCAAAACGTGCAATGCACATGTAAGTAGAAATGAGCGGTGAAGAGTGAGTGGTTTTAACCCTCACTCCTCACACACTCATTCCTCACCTTCTGGATATGCCAAAATTCCCAACCTTAATTATCATTACTTTGTTATTGTTGTCTTCTTGCCAAGAAGAACATGCAACCTATCTGCACATTGCACATACTCGTTCCTATGATGGATCGAAAGATAAGTTGATGAAAGAAGTAGAAGTCTTGGATTTTAAAAAATACGAAGTGCTAATGCTCGGAGGGGATCTGGTTCTTGAAAGTACAGGAAGCCGAGAAACTTTAAATTACCTAAATGATGTTTTTGGTTTATCTAAGGATCAGGTTCTTTGGACTTTAGGGAATCACGATTATCACAATCATCCGGAATGGATTTCTGAAGTGACAAAACGACCCAATGCTTTTGCGTATTATAAAAACAATATTAGCTATCTAGTATTTGATTCTCAAGAAGATCTTTGCAACACAACTGGAGCACAAAAAGATTTACTGGAAGAAACACTAAAGTCATTAAAACCAAAAGCGACCCATTTAATAATTCTTCATCATAAATTGATTTGGATGATGGACAAAGGTGATCTGCAAAGTAAAGTCGACGAAGTTTCTAATGGAGGATCAGGCGATTGTTTCTATTGTGTTCCAGAGAATGATTTTTATTCAAAAGTTTACCCAAGATTAGTCGAAGTACAAAATAAAGGTGTTCAAGTCATTTGTATCGCCGGAGATATTGGAGCAAAAAAAGATGAGTTCGAACACCAAACAAAAGAAGGTATCTACTTCCTCGCATCTGGACTAAAAGACCAAGCCCAATCAAACAAAGTTCTCCTCTTCGATCACAATCTAAAAACTAAAAAACTCACCTGGACCTTCGAAGATTTAAAAAACCTCCCAACCAAGAAAAACTAAATTCGAAGATTACTATTCAGAAGGAATCTATCCCTTCAGACTGCGCAGCCAAGTCTGAATCACTCACTATTCTGACTTGTCAGAATCTATCCCTATCATCGAAGGGGATCTATCCCTTTTCGCAAGCGCAGCAAGCGAAGACTACTTCTCCATCTCTCCAATCTTCTCCAATAACCACTTCTTCGCCGCCAAAGCCTTACAGGCAAGCACCTGGGTTTTAATTTTCAAAATCGTAGTCTGATCATTAAGCAATACAACAGAAAGACGTTTCGTAAACCGAAGCACATTCATATATTGCTGTTTGACCTCCTTAGGGATTTTACTGTTTCGGCGAAGGTAAATTCTAAAACTATCTACCAAGGAATCTAATGCCAAGAACTCATTCAATTCAAAATAAGTTTTTAAAAGCATAAGCTTTCCGCCAAGAGCATAGATGACATTTTTATATTCAACTTCACGTAATTGTTCAATGACCTTGGTGTATTTTTTTTGATGGAAATAAACCTTAGCAAGGTTATAAGTTCGATCATTATCCTGATTTTCAATAGGTAGTTTGTCGGTGTAGGTTTGAATAAATTGCTCGACCCATTCAAACTCTTCGCTGTGTAGAGCAACAGTAATAATGTTTTTGTAATTCTGTGTTGTGATGACATCATCCTCCAAAATAATCTTGGATTTTACCTGATCTTTGTAAAGAATAAATAGCTCCCGAAAATAATCAGAACGGCCCATGTTGATTTTAGAAATGATGCAATAATTCCGAAGATGAGTATATAAAAGTTTTAGATCTTCTCTGACAAATTCTTCGAGCCGGTTCGCCAATAGGTTTTTTAAAGCATGATAAAATTCTTCCTCTTCTGGATCAAGAAACATTTCATTAACCAAATAAAAAGCCTCAATCGAAGCTTCCTTCATATAGTGGCTGGACTTAACATATTCCAAAAAAGAAGGAAGAAGATTTATTTCTGCATCTAATTGTATGATGTTTTTATAACCTAATAAATCGCAATAGTTTTTTAATTTTTGAAGAATGTAAAAACAATCCAAGTGGTAATCAGCTCTTTCCAGATTTGAAAAGTCTTTTCGTTTCTTCCCTTGATATTCTAGATTTTTATGAGAGTTATATTCTATGATGTAATTGTGATAATGGAAACTGGCGTTCCGCATTTTTTTCTCACCTTGCCTAGTTTGTATTTTTCTCATAATCCCATTAAAGTGCTTTTCAAGTTTGGGACTATTTGTAGCACTCAACATATTGGTCTCTACCAAAAGCGGTTGGCTTTTGTATTCTTTGATGGCTAAATAATGAAGTGCCATTTGAGTGAGGTCAGAACAAATACGGCGGAATAGGATGTCATTATAAGGAGTACGGTTAAAAAGTTTTTTCCAAACTTCTTGTTTTTTTACAACCTTTAAGTCTGCTTCAGGGTTTCGAATATATTGATTTAGCATTTCGAATAACTTAATTTGCTCTTTATTTTCATTGAAAAAAGGAGAAATGAGGTACTTTTCAAAACGATTCAAATCTGTTTTTGAGAAGGATTTAAGCAGACTGACGAGTTTATCACTGAGCATTTTATGGTTTATCTTTAATATTGATTTTTTATAGCTAGTATTAATTATTGTAAATGTACGTTATAAAATAATGTAAATCAATAAGTTGTGTTTTTTTAATGCTAAAAACAAATTGTACAAAAAATATGTTTTGTACTTTTAAAAACCAATAAAAAAGTGCAATTTTATAATGTAAAATGTCTAAAAGACGAAAGAGTAGTTTGTAGGATAGCTTTAAGACCTTTTTTGAAAACATCTTCACATTGAAAAACTTTCCTAGATGAAACAACTCTTACAAAAAATTCAAACTGCATTTTTACTCCTTTCAGTTATCTGCCTTTCCCAGTCAGCGATCGGCCAATGTGGTTATGATATCGAACTAACATCTAATGATCTTGTTATTCAAGGTCATATTTACAATACAACGGGCTATGGACCAGATGTTCCTCAAAATCTAGAATGGTATTTGCCAACTGATGGGTCTACATTTAGTACAGAAGCTGCATTTCAAATGACAGCTCCTGCGTATGGGGAATGTAGTGTTTGTATTGACTATAAAGTTATTCAGCAGAACGGTACCGAATGTTCAGAAATTATCTGCAAGGCAATCACCTTGGTTGACCCATCTTTTGTATGTGATGCATCTTTTGACTATGCGGATTATGCTGGACCAATGCCAATCGTTGGTGGAGTTGATTTTAATAATATTTCTTCAGGACCTTTTACTGAGTTTAGCTGGGATTTTGGAGATGGAACCGTTGACTCAGAATCAACAGGAAGTGTTACTCATGTTTATTCTGAAAGTGGAAGCTACGAAGTAAGATTAATTGTTTGGAGCGGTACAGCTCAAGACTGCTATTCTGAACATAGTCAAACGATAGAAGTATATGTTCCGGATAATCCTTGCGATCAATTGGAATGTGTATGGCCAGGAGATACTGATGGAGATGGAGTTGCGACTTTGGCAGATATGATTAATATTGGAGTTGGTTTTGGAATGGAAGGCCCAGCTCGAAGTGATGTTACAAATGATTGGGATGCGCAAGCAGCTCAGGATTGGAATATGCAAAATGCTTCTGGTGTTAATTATAAACACTTCGATTGTAATGGTGATGGTG
Organism: uncultured Saprospiraceae bacterium; assembly: GCA_937921595.1. Classification (GTDB taxonomy): domain Bacteria; phylum Bacteroidota; class Bacteroidia; order Chitinophagales; family Saprospiraceae; genus JAHDHW01. Next base: position 10,660 of record CAKZTD010000003.1, on the reverse strand, counting down.
TAATTGGAATCAATGATATTCCAGCGATCCATAGTAATTATGCGATGTTGGAAAATGGGATTACCAGTTCGGCTACTTCTGCTGGAGCGCCAATCTCGCTTCGCTTTGATGTAGATACTGTAGTGATTACTGAAGACAATCAATATCTAGAGATTAACGCAGGTCTATATTTAGGAAATAGTGAAGAGGAGATAGATAATATTTACGGCTTAGTACTATACTTCGATTATCCAAAAAACTACACCGTAGAAACTTCTCCTGTTGCATTTGATTATAATGAAAATAGTTTCTTCGGAGATTTGTCTGAAGTATTGCCTTTGTCTAGAAATACATTCGATGCTGGACAAATGGATATGGTGATCACTCGAAAAGGTGGAAATAATATTAGTGGACAAGGTCGCTTATCTACCTTGAAATTTATTATTGATGCAGACATTATTGATGGAAGAGCAGAAAACGAAGGAGAAATATTCCCTGTAGGAATCAATCTAGTTGCAGCAGTAGATATTGATGGAAACCCTGTAGAAATTACATTGCCGGAAGAACCAGCAGGTGTCTTTTTTCAAAACGGATTAAACTCTACGAGAACAGTAGAACTAATAGAAGATTCTAAAATTCAGGTTTATCCTAATCCAGCAAACGATATTCTTCAATTAAAAATCAGCGATGAACTTCACCCTGAATCAGTTGAAGTTTTTGATATTCTAGGAAATCGAGTTCTATTCTCAGAAATGAATGAAAATCAAATAGGAATCAATGTTAACCGACTAGCTCATGGTGTATATGTTCTAAAAGTGAAGACGGAAGAAGGTGTCGGTACGAAAAGAATTATGGTTGAAAAATAAAGGAACTAACAATTATATATAAAGCATAGAATACTAAAATTAGATAAAGGCTTGGATCGTCCCCGATTTCAAGCCTTTATTATTTTATGGTATCTTATTCTTTATTATCTTCCAGCGACTACAATCACAATCTCCCCCTTAATCTTCTTTTCCCCAAAATGAGCCAAAAGCGATTCAACGGTTCCTGTTTTTATTTCCTCGTGGAGTTTGGTCAATTCTCGAGCAACACAAGCCATTCGATCCATTCCACAAAACTCACCAAGTTGATTGAGGCATTTCACCAATCGATGAGGAGACTCATAGAGAACAAAGGTGTAGGGTAATTCAGAGAGGTAAATCAAACGAGTTTGTCTACCTTTTTTATGAGGAAGAAAACCTTCAAAGAAAAATTTATCACAAGGTAAACCACTAGCAACAAGTGCAGGAACTAATGCGGTAGCACCAGGAAGACATTCTATACGAATATCATTTTTGACACAAGCTCTAGACAACAAAAAACCAGGATCAGAAATACCAGGTGTGCCGGCATCAGATATCAAAGCGATCTTTGTTCCGCCTTCAAGTTGTTCCACAATTTGGTCAACAGTCTTATGTTCATTATGTGCATGAAAAGATCGAAGAGGAGTTTCAATGCCATAATGTTGCAACAGTCGTTTGCTGGTTCGAGTATCTTCGGCGAGGATAAGATCTACCTCTTTGAGGATTCTCAAAGCTCGGAGCGTAATATCCTCCAGGTTACCGATAGGAGTAGGAACGATGTAAAGCAAATTATTTTTTATTTAAAAAATATTGAGCAATAGAAAAGAGAACATAAATCGAAACGAAAACAGTAAAAGTTAGTTCTCTACAAAAAATCAATAAAAGAATTCCAAGGATGATAAAGATGAAACGTTGTTCATTTCCTTTCCATTGAAAACTTTTAAATTTAAAACTAGTCATTGGTATTTCTGCAACTAGAAGGAAAGATAAAACTGCAGTGACTGCATATAACAATCCAGGCTGAATTATAAATTCACCTAAGCCCAAAGTATTTTTTTCATAAATCAGCATCAATCCAACCACGAAAATGGTAGAAGCTGGTGTGTTGAGACCAATAAAATTTTCTGACTGTCTAGTATCTAAATTGAATTTCGCCAGTCGAAGACAAGCAAATAAGGTCAATATAAATCCAGGAGTTGCAGCCCAAATAATTTCTCCAGTAGTTTCTGCTCCCAAACCTTTTATTAGTAAGGTGTAAAGGATAGCACCAGGAACCACTCCAAAGGAGACCATATCAGCTAGTGAGTCTAGTTCCTTTCCTAGAGGAGAATTTACTTTTAATACCCTTGCGAGCATTCCATCGCTATAATCAGCAAAGCCCGCAACAAGCAAGAGAAAGAAAGTAATAATGAATTGCTCGTTTAATAAACTCACCAGTGCACAGCAGCCACAAAATAGATTGATGAGTGTAATGATATTTGGTAAATGTTTTCGCATTCTTGTTTTTGTATCCAGGACTTCCCGTTTTGTTCAATGAAGTTGTTTAAGAATGTGTTCTGAGTTTAGTTGTAAATGCTTGATTTTCAGGACGAAACTTATTATTTTTTTCGTAGCGATAGCTACGGGATTAAAAATAGCTAAAGTATCTGGAAGTCAATGATTTGCAAATAAGCCATCAATTCATTTTTAAACAACTTCAAAAATAGCCCTGACGCCTGACGAATAGCGTAAAAGTAGCATTTTTGATAGAGTATCCCTCTAATGTTTTAGTACTTTTGTATTTCATAGCTCATTTTGTAAAATTTCCCTATTTCAAGGCAATAGCTAAGGGGATCAAAGTGTTAAATTAGGTACAAGATGTACTTTTTGAAATTTTAATAAAAAATTGAATTTAAGGCATCGTTTATAGAGCTATGATTGTTTAATATATAAACTTATTGACAAATAATCGAAAGGGCAGCAAAGCGACAGGTAATTAATTCAAAAAGCTCACAAAGCCTCTGGATTGCTTAAGCGCTTAAAATGTTATTTTTTTGATTCATGTCAATTCAACTAAAACTTATCAAATGGATAATTTGATGCGAAAATCTATGATGGTACTCACTGTACTGTTTAGCGGGATCTTATTACAAGCCCAACCAGTGAATGATGATTGCAATAATGCAATTCTTCTTAATGATCTAAGTAACTGGTGTTCAAACGTTGGTCAATATACCAATGTCAATGCAACAGCCTCCGCCGAGGCAAGTCCTTCTTGTTTTCCTGCGGCAACAGGTAGTCATGATGTCTGGTTTGCTTTTGTAGCAACAGCTAATACCGTGAACATTTCGGTGAATGGAGCTGCTAATTCAGTAGGAGGGACTTTGCAAAATCCGCAAGTTGCTTTGTATAGCGGAGTTTGTGGTGCTGGTCTTTTAGAAGAAGAGTGTCTTTCTGATGCAGTAGGAAATAATACCGTAGAAACTTTTGGAGGGCCTTTGACACTTGGACAGACCTATTTTATTAGAGTAGACGCTCGAAATGAAAACGAAGGAACTTTTCAACTTTGTATTAATAATTTCAATCAAATTCCCGACCCGACCAGTGATTGTAATCAAGCCGTTGTATTATGTGATAAATCTTCTTTTACCGTTCAAAGCGTTTCAGGAGCAGGTAGTGTGACCAATGAGATTGATCCGACGACTTGTATCCAACAAGAGATAAGTTCAGTTTGGTATAAATGGACTTGTGATCAAGCAGGAACATTGACTTTTACTTTGACACCGAATCAATCGACAGATGATTTAGATTTTGCGGTTTACGAATTGCCAAATGGAATTGATAATTGTAATGGAAAAAATATCATCCGTTGTATGGCTTCTGGAGAAAATGTTGGTCAACCTCTTTCTAATTGGGAAGCTTGTACAGGGCCAACTGGTTTGAGTCTTGGAGATACCGATACGGAAGAACAACCAGGATGTCAGGGAGGCAACAATAATTTTGTTGCTGCAATCAATATGGTACCTGGAGTTAGTTATGCTTTAATCGTAAATAATTTCAGTAATACAGGAAGTGGGTTTTCAATAGAGTGGGGAGGAACAGGAACATTTCTTGGACCATTGGCTGATTTTGTAATCAATCCAGAACTTGGTGTTGCTTGTGAAGACGATATCAATATTATCGATGCATCTATTGACGATGCTGGAGCTATTGTTAGTTGGAATTGGAATTTTGGTGCTGGAGCAGTTCCACAAACTGCAAATTCGGAAGGACCGCATGATGTATTTTTTAATTCTGTTGGAACCAAATTTATTGTACTTACAGTAGAGTCAAGTGCAGGATGTGTGGTTACTCAGGTTCTAGAATTAGAGGTAGAGGAATGCTGTGATGCCGCTACGGATTTAAATATTTTCTTAGATGAAGCCATAGATCCTACTTGTAATGGAGAAGCCTCGGGATCATTTTCGGTTTCGGCATTTGGAGGTACCCCTTTGTATGAATATAGTATCGATGGGGTAAATTTTGTATCACTCTCAAGTTTTAATCAATTACTTGCAGGAGATTATACCGTCATTGTTCGAGATATAAAAGGCTGTGAAGATATGATAGATGTAAGCCTCGTTGATCCGCCTCCATTTTTTATAGATGCAGGTCCTGATGTGACGATTGATCTTGGCTTTGATACAGATCTTGATGCAGTAGTTTCTCCTCCAGGAATCTTAGTGGATTACTTATGGTCAGACTCCTCATTTCTGAGTTGTAATACTTGTCCAGATCCAACGGCGTTTCCTCCAAATACAAACACTTTCACCGTAACAGCAGTTGATGGAGATGGTTGTACAACCGAAGATGAAGTGACGGTTACACTTGTGAAAAATAGACCGATCTATATTCCAAATGCTTTTTCTCCGAATGGAGATGGAGCAAATGATAATTTTATTCTATACGGAGGTCCGGCTGCCAGACGAATCAAACAGCTTCGGATTTTTAATCGTTGGGGAGCTTTGGTCTTTGAAGGAAACGATATTGCTTTAGGTGATGAATCCCAAGGGTGGGATGGAACTTTCAAAGGAAAGGAAATGAATAATGCTGTTTTTGCTTTCTATGCTTTGATTGAGTTTATCGATGATGAAGTAATCCTCTATGAAGGAGATGTAACTATTCTAAAATAATAAGTATTTATGCCGATTGGGGTTTAAAATATTGGTGTTTTTTAATTTGCTTCAAACTAAGAAAAGACAGGACTAAGTATTCGGGTTCTCCTAATACCGAACACCGAATACCGCTCAAGTTAGAATCAAGCTATTAGGAACTTTATAACACTTACTAATTCCTGATTTGCATTATTCTACAAAACATTCAAACTAGGTAGTCGTATAAATAGAAAACTCAATGATTTTACGTTTTTCAATGATTTCAATTTTGCTTCTTTTACTATCCTGTGGTAGTGATTTAAAGGAGATTGATTATGTCATAGCTGAAGAGCAATTAAATTACGAAGAAGCTTTGGATGTCAGTATGATTTACAGTGATTCAGCGATTGTTCGAGTTAATGTTTCTGCACCTAGAATGCTTCGTCATTTGGATAGAGAAAACCCTAGACAGGAATTTTTAGACGGTGTAAAGATTACTTTTTATAATGAAAGTAATCGACCACAATCTGTTCTTACTTCAAAATATGCAGTACGTTACGATAAAAAAAATGAGATAGAAATTAGAGATAGTGTCGTTTGGCAAAGCAATGGAGGTGAACGATTGGAAACAGAGGAGTTATTTTGGGATGAACGAAAAGAGAGAGTATATAACAATCGATTTTTGACCATTACTAAACCAGAAGAAGTAATTCATGGAATTGGTTTTGAAGCTAACCAGGAATTTACAGAATGGACGATTCATGCGGTGGAAGGGATTTTCTTGAGGCCTACGAAAGACGAGAAGAATTAGCGATGCGAAAGAAGGAATGAGTCTTGCTTGGACTAAGTTGATAACTTTTTAAAAAATGATCATTCAAAGTTAGGAGTTAAAGATAGTGTTGCTTAGATTTAAACATACTCTAAAACATTATTATATTTCAAAAAGAAAAACCATGTCAGAAAAGAAAAGCTCTGGGATGTCAGGCTTCGTTACAGGGATTATCGCAGTTGTTGTTATCATTCGTATAGGTATGATTATGAGTCGGAGCGGTAATTCAGCAAATCCAGGATGGGACAGTACTTATTTATTGTGGTCTGTGTTCTTTCTGGTTTTTATCGTAGGAGCTTATATCTGGAATAAAAGCAAGAAAAACAAAAACGAGGAGAGTGAGGAAAGTTAGCAGTGTATTATTTTTTACTAGCATGCTGACTTAGAACTTATTAATTTAATAAATGGAAATCACTTTAATATTACTTTTCTTATTATTGTCTGCGCTGTTTTCAGGAACAGAGATCGCGTTTATATCTGCTAGCAAACTTGCGGTAGAACTAAAGCGAAGTAAAGGTTCAAGACAAGGGAAAGTACTGGCCAGATTTTATGATAAACCAGCTAGCTTTTTAAGTACGATGCTAGTTGGGAATAATATTGCCCTAGTCATCTTTACTATATTGATGACTAAACCCTTAGAAGGGTTTTTTACCTCTTTTGGTTTTCAAGGAGATAGTCTTATACTTCTTTTAATTAATACCTTACTGATCACAATTATTATTCTTTTATTTGGAGAGTTTTTACCAAAAACTTTATTTCGATTGTTTTCAAATGAAGTACTTTATTGGTTAGCTTATCCATTGGAATTATTTAGGATTATTCTTTTTGTGCCTGCTTGGATAATGACGAAGTTGTCTAACGTTATTTTAAGAGTATTTTTAAGAACGAAAATAGATAAGGTAGAAAATGTGATCACTCGGTTGGATTTAGAAAACTTTATAAAAGACAAACAAATTATTGATTCGGAAGAAGAAATCGATACCTCTTTATTTGGAAAAGCATTAAACTTAAAATCAGTTCGTGTTAGAGAATGTATGGTGCCGAGGACTGAAATAAAAAATGTAGATCTTAATGCCAGTGTTGATGACTTAAAGCAAATAATTATTGAAAGTCATTTATCGAGAATCATTGTGACCAAAGATGATATCGATAATGTAAGAGGATATGTACATCATCAGCAATTGTTGTCGATGCCGAAGACGATCAAGGAAATTGTTTTAGAAATTCCTTTTGTTCCGGAGGCGATGCGAGTACGGGATTTGATGTATAAATTTATTAAGGAACAATTGAATGTTGCTTGTGTGGTAGATGAATTTGGAGGAATTGCTGGGATCATCACAATGGAAGATATCCTCGAAGAAATTTTTGGAGAGATAGAAGACGAACATGATCAGGAAGAGTATGTTGAAACACAAGTAGGAGAGAATGAGTATATATTTTCAGGTCGCCTCGAAATTGATTACCTGAATGACAAGTATGAAAATTTAAGTTTCCCGGAAGGCGAGTATTCTACACTTTCGGGGTATCTTGTCATGACGACAGAGACTATTCCTGCTCAAGGAGCGGAGATTGAATTAGATGAATTCAAGTTTATTCTAGAATTAGTAAGTGATACCAAAATAGAAACCATACGTGTAATTAAGCTGCCAAAAACTGATGAAGAAGTGGATCAATGATATTTTTTATTCTTTCCCCATTCAATTGCTTGGGCTTCACTGTAAGAATAACTTACTATTGATCTTTATTTGGTTGTTATTAATGGCTTTAGTTACTGGAGGATTCGGTCAAGTTTTTGGTATCAAATATTTGTTCTTGGCGCCAGAGTATATGGGCGAAGTTGGATTCTTAAGTTTCTTCTTTTTAGGCCTCGCCTTTGGAGGTTTTTTTATTACCTGGAACATTACTTCTTATTTATTAGATGCTCATCTTTTTCCTTTTTTAGCTTCATTAGGCAGACCATTCACTAAGTTTTGTCTGAACAATTTACTGATTCCAGTTAGCTTTTTAGGCATCTACTTTTACAACACCGTTTACTTTCAATCCTATAGCGAATTTTGGAGTGCCGGAAAAATATTTTATCACTGTTTGGGATTTGTATCCGGGACGGCAATATTGGTAATTCTATCTGCGATTTATTTTCAATATACCAATAAAGACATTTTAAGTTTTTTAAAAAGAAAAAGAAGAAACGAGCCGCCTAACCTTTTGAAAAATATTGCTCCAGGGCGTCGAAGTATAAATTATGAAGTGATAAAATCTGAAAAACAGAAATGGCGAGTGGATACTTATCTGACCGAAGCATTAAAGCCGAGATTGGTTCGTAGTGTAGGGCATTATGATGTGAAAACCTTGCAGAAAGTTTTCCGACAAAATCACTTGAATGCCTTGATCGTTCAACTGTTTGGTTTAGTTGTTTTAATCGCTTTAGGTTATATGATCGATAAGCCTTTCTTTAGAATTCCAGCTGCGGCTAATCTTTTTATCTTGGCGAGTGTAATGGTTGCCATTACCGGAGCGATTACTTACTGGTTTGATCAATGGAAATTCACCCTCGTAATTTGCTTGCTTTTCGTCGTTAATTACCTCACTAGTTTTGATGTTTTTAATCATAAAAATAAAGCTTATGGTTTAGATTATTCGAAAGAGTTGACAGAGTATTCTTATCAAAAATTGGATAGCATGAGTAGTGCTTCTATCGTAGAAAAAGACAAAGAAGAGACGATGGAAATACTAGAAAATTGGAAAGCAAAAGCGAGTACAGTTTCTGGCGAAAAACCGAAGATGGTTATTTTTTGTGTAAGCGGTGGTGGATTGAAAGCAGCAGTTTGGGCGATGCAGGTAATGCAACGAACAGATAGTCTTACTCAAGGTCGTCTGATGGGAAATAGTACGGCCTTGATTACTGGAGCTTCAGGAGGAATGATTGGAGCTTCCTATTTGAGAGAAATTTACTTACAAAAAAAGAGTAAAGAATCAATCAATGTTTATGATCGAAAATATGTAGATAATATTTCAAAAGATCTTTTAAACTCTTTGACTTTTACTATAGTTTCCAATGACCTCTTCCTTCCTTGGACCACTTTTGAAACGGGCGGACATATATATAAAAAAGACAGAGGATATATTTTTGAAAAGCAATTAAATGAAAATACGGATAACGCTTTTACAAAAAGAATTGGCGATTATAAAGCCATCGAACGACGCGTAGATGTTCCGATGTTATACGTGACACCATCTATAGTCAATGATGGTCGAAGGATGATTATTTCTCCGCACGGTGTTTCCTTTATGACCATTGCTCCGATTGGTGTAGAGAAGCGAGAGATTTTAGAAATTGATGCGGTAGATTTCGGAAAAGTCTTTGCTAATCATGGCGCCGAGAATTTACTGTTTTCTACAGCACTGAGAATGAATGCGACTTATCCGTATATTCTTCCAAACGTATACTTGCCCAGTAAGCCAGGACTTGAAGTAATGGATGCTGGATTTAGAGATAATTATGGAATCAATTCTGCAACCAGATTCGTTCAGGTTTTTAAAGACTGGATCAAGGAAAATACCTCGGGTGTTGTGATGGTTCAAATCAGTAGCCTAGATAAAATCGAAGAGATCAATACAACCAACGAAGGTGGAGTACTGGAGACCATGTTAAACCCTCTTGGGATCGCTGGACAGATCATGAATCTTCAGGATTACGAACATGATAATAGTCTCGGGTTTATCTACGATTTATTAGGAGAAGATAATTTTGAGATCATCCGCTTTATCTATCACCCAGGTAAAAATAATGAGCGGGCGTCACTTACTTTTCATCTCACTCAACGGGAAAAAGAAAATATTCTAAATTCATTCTACTTACCAAAAAATCAGGAGAGCTTCCGACGCTTAAAGGAGGTGATGGATTATCCGAAGATTGTGCAGGATTAAAATACCGGTAAATTCATTCGTCGGTTATAAACCCAAGACCTCTTTCATCCGAATAAATTCCGAATTCAAGTTCGCATGTAATACTAGTTCTTCACCACTCATCGGATGTTGAAAACGCAATTCTACAGCATGCAACAACATCGTCATCATCTCCCAGCGTTCCTTGAAAAGTTTATTTTGTTTACTACAACCATGAGGACGATCTCCAATAATTGGGTGCCGCAAATGATTGCAGTGCTTTCGGATTTGATGCATCCTTCCAGTCTTAGGGAAAACTTCGATCAGCGAATATCTAGAAGTAGAATGTTTGCCAAGAGGGATTTCTAACTCGGTTGTTTTAATTCTTTTAAAAAAAGTAATTGCATCTTGAGTTTTTCCGCTATCATTAGTCAAAGCATAATCAACCTCAATTTCTTCTGGAAAATATCCTCGAGTAATTGCTAAATATTTTTTGGTGATCGTATGGTTTTGAAACTGCTCCTGGATTTTTTTTGTGATCTCTGAGCTAAAAGCGAATAATAAAACTCCAGAAGTCTTTCTATCTAGTCGATGTATTGGATAAACCTTTTTGCCAGTTTTGTCACGAACGAGTTGAAGGGCAAAGACCCTTTCTTCTGGAGCAATAAAAGATCGATGAACCAGCAGGCCGTTCGGTTTGTTTACTGCAACCATGAAGTCGTCTTGATAAATAATTTCTAATTCAAGTGGGTTCATTAACAGGGTTTTAGCATGACTAAACTATCTCGAAAAGGTAAGAAGGAATTTGAATTTTTTATGGGATAAGTTTTTTCTCATTCTGATTTTATAAAAACAAAATCTCACGAAATTCCTCAATAAGGTAGTAACCCATGTCCGAATAAATTTTATTAGAAGTTGGAAAAGTAGCATCTGTAAACAAGCAACAATATTTATGTTTTTCTAACAGCAATTTACTCATCCCTGCCACGCAATTACTAGCATAGCCATGA
>CAKZTD010000002.1 GCA_937921595.1 uncultured Saprospiraceae bacterium | reverse complement strand
TAAGTTGTTTGATATTCAACATGTTTTTTCAATGGAGGAGACGGGAATCAAGATAACTTACGATCGAGATAAAGCACTTTCTAAGTTTTTTAAACATCAGAATATTCATTGGAAAGAATCACAAACCAACGGAGTCAGAAGAGGATTGAAAAATCGAAAAGATTGGTCCTTGATGTGGACCATTTATATGAGTCAAGCCTTACATACTTTTGATCCTGAGAAAACAAATTTTTTTAAAAAAGAAACGATTGAAAAACTAGAGGCTAATTTTCAAAGCTACCATCCAGATTTTAAAGAAGAAGAATCAGTTTTTCAAAAAGGAGGAGAAAGTGAAGCTTGGAAAGTGATGAAATCTTTTTTATCAGAGCGAGCAAAACTTTATTCTAAAAGTATTTCAAAACCTGAGGCAAGCAGAACAGGATGCAGTAGATTGTCTCCATACTTAGCTTGGGGGAATTTATCCATTCGACAGATTTTTCAAAAATCAATGAAGGTGAGAGAAAGCGGAAAATTCCGTGGACCATTGAATGCGTTTCAATCAAGATTACATTGGCATTGCCATTTTATTCAAAAATTTGAAATGGAAGATACGATGGAATTCGTATCGGTTAATAAAGGTTATGCTAAGTTGGAGAAAGCAATTGATGTTGAAAAAATTGAAGCTTGGAAAACTGGACAAACCGGATATCCGATGATTGATGCATGCATGCGTTGCTTGGTGCAGACGGGCTATATCAATTTTAGGATGCGAGCGATGTTGGCTTCGTTTATAACACATCATCTTTGGCAACCTTGGCAAATGATTAGCGAACATTTAGCGCAACAGTTTTTAGATTTCGAACCTGGGATTCATTTTCCTCAAGTACAAATGCAAGCAGGTGTAACAGGGACGAATACCATTCGGATTTATAATCCAATTAAGCAATCACAAGATCATGATTCTAAAGGTCTTTTTATAAAAAAATGGATTCCCGAATTAAAAAACTGTCCTGTTGAGCATATTCATGAACCTTGGAATATGACGATGATGGAACAACAGTTTGCTAGTTTTTTTATTGGTAAAGATTACCCTAAACCGATTGTTGATTTAAAAGAAGCGGGAAAAATGGCAAGAGATAAAATTTGGTTGCTCCGAAAAGATCCTGAAGTAAAAAAAGAAAAAGAACGCATTTTAAATACTCATGTGGTTCGGCGGAAAGGAAATAAGCGAGCGGATCATTGATTTCCACCAAAAGCTAAAAAATCAGCATCTTTTCGATAAATTGCTTTCATGTATAAGTTTGCTCTTTCGAAGTTTCAATTTGGGATGCTGCTTTTTGCAATGGTTTTATTTACAGCCTGTCCACCAGAGCGTGATTTTCTGTATAGGATATCAGAGCCAGTAATGATGGCTTTTACCCACCAAATAAATTTCGATTCTTTAAAAAATGAAATGGAGAAAGATACATTTTCTGAGATTCTAAGCTTAGAAAATGGTATTCAATTGTCAGGTCAATCTGGTAGGGGCTTAGCTTATGATCTTTGGTTAAATGATAGTTTACTTATCGTAAAAATAAAAGGGTTTTATGTCGGTCGAAGAGATGGAGTCAATGCAAATTCTGGTAAAGTATTATTCGAATTGAAAAAAAGAAAAGAAAGAGTTCAACTTTTTAAAGACTTTCCAAAAATAATCGCTCAATCAAATTTTGAAAATAAAAACTTCCATCCAAGATATATAGATAATGGATCACATCGAATTGATGCTGTTTCTATTCCGATCGGAAAATTAACTCCCGTAAATTCTTTAAAATGGAATGGATCATTATTAAGTGAAGAAGGAAAAATAGATGGACAATTTTATTTTGAGAATGGAGTACTCCAAGATACTTTTACGATGAGAGATTCGATTCGCTCTATATTGGTAAAAGGTGTTTTTGAAAAAGGTGTAGCAATAGGGGAATGGCGGTATTTTGATTTAGATGGGAAATTGCAATGGCAGGAAACTTATCACGCAGGAGAATTAATAGATCTCAATAAACAAAAATATGCCTTAAGGAATAGAGAAGCGAGGTTGCTGACGGTTAAGGAATTGCTCCTTTTGCATCGGATTACTTTTTGTATGTTTTTAATTTTATTTGGACTGATCTTTTGGCACTATTTAAAAAGCTTTCGAAAATTTACTTTTCCGCATCGAAAAATGGGGAAATGGAATTTATTGGGTTGGTTGTTATTTAGCCCTTTTGTTTCTAGTGGAACCTTGATTTTATATATTTGTCTTTCTTTTTTTCTATTTATATTTCTTCAAACATTTGGGTGGGATCTTCCTTTCGATGTTCTGAGTATGATCTTCTCTTGCTTGGTTTTTTATTTCCCAATTGGTGTGCTCAATTTTATCGGCACTCTAAGATTTCAGGATTTGTTTTGGCATGCAGGATTATTGACTTTAGGTCTCTTTATCTTCAAAAGTTATTTGTTTTTAAAAAACATTGGAATAGCAATATCTTAGTCGTCAGCAAATAGTAAGATGCTTGGTTTCTTACGAGATTGGTTTAATGACTGAAAACTCCAGCGCAAAAGAAATTTGAAAGTTTATTGATACAAACCTCGGCAGTCTTTTTTTATTGTAGAAATCAATTAATTCCCCTTTTGATGAGAGTTAAACCTGTAAACTTATGTTCTAAGCCATTTAAATGAAGGTTTAATGAGTTTGCCCTATCCATTCCGATTCTTAATTCCTCCTTTGAGAATAATTTTGTATTTTACTATTTCATCTGACATGTTCTGTCGAGAAGTGGTAAGAAAAAAACATTTTGCACGCACGAAACAGAAACAGAACAAGTCCATTATTTTAAATCGCTCAGATTATAATAAAATAAAATGCTAGCAGCTTTTCCTCTTGTTTTTTTATTAGAAATATTTTGCCTTTACCACGCATATAAGAATGGAACAGAACAGAAATGGTTTTGGCTAATCGTTGTCCTTCCATTGATTGGATCATTGATCTATTTATACTACCATTTTTTCAACAGAGTGACAGTAGACGATATCAGCGAAAACATTACCAAAGTAGTTTCCAACAATTACCAAATCGATAAACTGGAAAAAGAAGTAGCTTTCAGTGGGACGGTAAGTAATAAAACGTTGCTTGCAGCAGAATATCTGAATGTTGGAGCTTTTGAAAAAGCGATCTCTTTATTTGAGTCTTGTCTAAAAGGAACAAATGCTGGAGATACAGAACTTTTGATGGGCTTAGTCAAAGCAAAATACTTGAATAAAGAATATGATGAAGTCGTAAAATATGGGAAGCAATTAGAAAACGAAAAAGAGTTTGAAAAAGCGGATGAACGTATTGCTTATGCTTGGTCATTATTTAATACGGATAATCATCGAAAAGCAGAAGAAATTTTTCAAACGATGGATCATCAATTTTCTAATTACAAACATCGATTAGAATATGGAAATTTTTTAATTCAGGAAAACCGATCGAACGAGGCAAAAGAATTATTAAGCACTTTGATCAATGAAATTGACCATATGGATCGCGTTGAAAAAAGATCTAATAAAATAATTTACAACGATATAAAAAGTCTTCATGATTCTATCCAATAACTCTTTTAAATTTTGTGTGAGGCACAAATACTTAAATTGAAAACGCTAATTCGAGCAAAGTCTAGAAACGACTTATTACTATAGATACAAGCTAAAAAACATGAAAAATTTATCTCTAATTCTCCTTCTTTTTTCTACCACTTTTCTCTCCGCCCAAAACTGGACTCAACTTTCCACCGATAACCTAGACAACTGGACCCAAATCGGAGGCAAAGCAAAATACGAAATCAAAAACGGAGAAATTGTAGGAACTACTGTTTCTAAAACACCCAACAGTTTTCTAACCAGTAAAAAGAAATACTCTGATTTTATTTTGGAATTTGAAATCCTATTAGACCCATCATTAAATAGTGGTGTTCAAATTCGAAGCAACAGTAATCCCGATTATCGAGATGGAACCTTCCATGGTTATCAAGTAGAAATGGATCCAAGTCCCAGAGCATTTAGCGGAGGTATTTACGATGAATCCAGACGAGGTTGGATGTATCCACTTTCGCGAAATGAGAAAGGTAGAAAAGCTTTTCAAAATGGTGTTTGGAATAAAGTAAGGATTGAAGCGATTGGCTCGCATATCCGAACCTGGATCAATGATATTCAATGTAGTAATTTAGTCGATGATTTAACAGGAGAAGGATACTTTGGATTACAAGTACATAGCATTCCAAGTTCTCAAAAACCAGGGGCTCAGGTTCGTTGGAAAAATATGCGGATCATGGAAGATAACTTAGCGGAGCATAGTTGGGCAAGTGATCCAGAAGTTCCAGAGATCAGCTTTTTAATCAATCAAATCACGGACTGGGAAAAACGCCAAGGATGGAGATTGCTTTGGGATGGTAAATCCAGTAAAGGTTGGAGAGGAGCAAAGATCAAGAGTTTTCCAAAATCAGGCTGGGAAATAAAAGATGGTATTCTTACCGTCCTAGCTTCTGATGGAGGTGAATCAACAGGTGGCGGAGACATCGTCACTGAAGATTTGTTTAGCGATTTTGAATTAGAATTAGAATTTAATATCACAGAAGGAGCTAATAGTGGAATCAAATATTTCGTTGATGCGGAACTCAATAAAGGTGCTGGTTCAGCGATCGGTTGCGAATTTCAAATCCTCGATGATCGAAAACATCCGGATGCTAAAAATGGTGTTCATGGGAATCGAACGATGGCTTCGCTTTACGATTTAATTACTGCAAGTAATTTAAATACTCCCGGACGTAGCAAGCAATTCAAAGGTGTCGGCCAATGGAACCAAGCTCGTATCGTTTCTAAAAATGGAAAAGTAGAACACTGGCTCAATGGTGAAAAAGCAGTAGAATACGATCGCCATTCTCAGATGTTTAAAGCTTTAGTCGCTTATAGTAAATATCAGAAGTGGGATAAATTTGGCCAATGGCCAGAAGGACATATTCTGTTACAAGATCATGGAGATACGGTACATTTTCGAAGTATCAAGGTGAGAGAGTTTTAGGTAGTTGATTAGTCCCTATTTAATTAGTCCTTCAACTGGTGAATCTGAGTATAAACGGTATTAGGTGTTCGGCACCCGCCCGCATTACGCAGTAGGGCTGGTTAATAGAGCCCAAAAACCTAATACCGCTTTTTCATAGCTTGGAGCAAATTAAAAGCTAATAATATTTTGACCCTGATTCACATTTTTATCTTCTTATTATGAAAAATAAAAAATCAGTTTTATCAATCATAGCGTTCCTGTTTTTTATAAGCACGACGACTTTTAGTCAGTCCATCACCAATCGAGTTGATTCCATCGTTAACTATGCCATGACAAAATTCAATGTCGCCGGAGTTTCGATAGGAATTGTAAAAGATGGAAAGATTATTCATGCCAAAGGCTATGGTGTGAAATCAAGCAAAACGAAAAGTCCAGTAGATGAGCATACTAATTTCGCGATTGCATCCAATAGCAAAGCATTTACTACTGCTGCGCTGGCACTTTTAGTCGAAGAAGGAAAAATAAAATGGGATGACAAGGTCAAAGATCACATTCCGGAATTTAAAATGTACAATGCTTATGTCACGGAGAATTTCAATATTCAAGACTTGCTAACACATCGAAGTGGACTCGGATTGGGCATTGGAGACTTGATGTTTTTTCCTGACGGATCAGATTTTACGATAGACGATTTACTATCCAGTTTTCAACATTTCAAACCGGTATCTGCTTTTCGAACAAAATTCGATTATGATAATCTACTTTATGTTGTAGCAGGAGAATTGATCAAAAGGGTTTCTGGGATGACTTGGGAAGCGTTTATAAAAACCAGGATTTTCGAACCATTACAAATGGAAAATTCTTATGCAAGCTTAGATAAAATAAAAGACCAAAGTAATTTAGCGACACCGCATTCTTCCGAATCAGAAGAACTACAAACCCTTCCGAATTTTCAAGAAATGATTAATGGTGCCGCCGGAGGAATTTATTCTAATGTCGATGATATTTGCAATTGGATGCTGTTGCATTTAAACGAAGGAAGATATGGAACCAGCTTAGAAAAAAATCTCTTTACAGAAGATAGCCAAAGAGAGATGTGGAAAATGCATACGGTGATGGAGGCTGATCGGAATCCACGATATAATCCACATTTTGAAGGTTATGGATTAGGCTGGGGTGTTTCGGATAAACTTGGAAACATGGTGGTGCAGCATACAGGAGGATTACCAGGGATGTTGTCGCAGACCGTTTTAATTCCAGATTTAGAATTGGGGATTATCATATTGACAAATACGAGCGATGATGGTGCAGGATTATTTTCTTCCGTTTCTCAAACGATCGTTGATGATTTCTTAGGGATGGATGATTTTCATTGGATTGATAAGTATTCGGCTTATTTTAAACAAAAAAAAGAAGGTAGTGATGCGGTAACGGAAAAGGTTTGGGAAATTGCCAAAAATGCGGATGAGTCTAAAATTAATAAAGATGATTATATTGGAATTTATGAAGATCCATGGTTCGGAAAAGTTGAAGTTTTCAAAAAAGAAGAACAGCTATGGATGAAGTCGCATCGCTCTCCAAAATTAATCGGTACGATGCATTTTTATAGAGCTAATACTTTCGCTATAAAATGGGAATATAGACAGATGAATTGTGATGCTTTTGCGATGTTTACTTTAGATGAAGAGGGGATTGCTCAAAGCATAAAAATGAAAGGAATTTCTCCGAATATAGATTTTAGTTTTGATTTCCATGACCTGAATCTTAGCCGAGTAGAGGAGGAGCAAGATTAATAGAATAATTTTCGAGATGTTTTATGTAAAAAAAAAGATGATTCATAAATCAGTCTTTTTTAAAAAGTCAATATTTACCTACTTGACAAAGTACGAATCACTAGTCTATTTATAAACTAATCGCAAATCATGAAAAGAAGAACCTTCGTCAAAAAATCAGCATTAGGATTATCCCTTTTCGCTATGCCTGCCTGCAGTTATTCCCGAATCATCGGTGCTAATGACCGAGTTAATTTTGTCGTTGCCGGATTAAATGGCCGAGGACAAGCGCATGTTGGAGCAATCGCTAATAGTGAAAATGCTTCGACTATTGCACTTTGTGATGTAGACAACAGAGTGTTTTCAAAAGTTCAAAAGAACATGGAAACCGCAGGATTGTCAAAAACTGCAACGTATACTGATATACGAAAAGCATTAGAAAACAAAGATATCGATGCCGTAAGTATTGCTGCTCCCGATCACTGGCATGCGCCAATGGCGATCATGTCTATGAATGCGGGCAAGCATGTCTATCTTGAAAAACCTTGTAGTCATAATCCGCAAGAAGGGGAGTGGTTGATCGAGTCTCAAAAGAAAACAGGAAAAGTTTTGGCCATCGGAAATCAACAACGTTCTGCTCCGACTTCGATCAAAGCGATGCAGGATATTCGGGATGGGGTGATCGGTGAAGTTTATAATGGAAAAGCCTGGTACACAAATTCTAGAGGAAGTATTGGAGTAGGAAAAGAAGCTACTGTACCGGAATGGTTGGACTGGGAGCTTTGGCAAGGACCGGCTCCACGTAAAAAATATAAAGACAATTGGGTACATTATAATTGGCACTGGTTCAAGCATTGGGGGACTGGCGAAATCAATAATAATGGTTTACACGAAATGGATATTTGTCGTTGGGCTTTAGGAGCAGACATTCCAAACAAAGTAACTTCTTCGGGAGGACGTTATCATTTTAAAGATGATTGGGAATTTTATGATACTCAGATTGCGAGTTTCGAATTTCCTGATGGAAAGATGCTGAGCTGGGAAGGCCTTAGTTGCAATAATTTACCAAAGTTTGGCCGAGGTCGAGGTGCGACGATTCATGGAACTAAAGGATCGATTCTTTTAGATAGAAATATCTACATTACTTATGATCTAAAAGGCAAGGTGATCAAAGAGGAAAAAGAAGAAGCTTATTCTGCTACGACGGATCTTCAAGGCATTGGCGCATTGGATGTTTTCCATATGCAAAACTTTTTAGATGCCATTCGAAAAGGAGAAAAGCTATATTCCAATATCGAAGAAGCACATAAGAGTACGCTGATGTGTCACCTAGGAAATATGGCGCAGGCTACTGGAATGACCTTAAAAGTGGATACGAAATCTGGAAAGGTTTTGAATAGTCCTGAGGCGATGAAGATGTGGGGACGAGAGTATGAGAGCGGCTGGAAACCTAAGGTATAATTTTATTAAAAGAACACGAAGCTTACTAATTTTTTTTGTGAGCTTCGTGTCCATTTTTATCTATTCTTCCAAGACCTTTAATACCAACTTCCCTTTCTTATCTCCACTAAACAATCTCGTAAAAGTATCATAGAAGTTTTCAATACCTTCGTAAACATCTTCGCGGGTTTTTAATTTTCCTTCCATCATCCACATGCCCATTTCCATAGCCGCTTTTCGATAGTCTTTTGCATAATCCATGACTACCATTCCTTGCATCGTTCCTCTGTTTACCAAAAGCGAAAGATAATTCTTAGGTCCTTGAATTGCTGTTCGATTATTGTATTGAGAAATCGCTCCACAAATTACAATCCTTGCATGCATTCTTAATCTCGCTAATGCTGCATCCAAAATATCTCCACCAACATTATCAAAATATACATCAATTCCTTTAGGGCAAGTACGTTTGATTCCTGCATTGATTTCTTCATTTTTATAATCAATCGCTCCGTCGAATCCTAATTCATCAATCAAATATTTTACCTTCTCAGGACCACCAGCAATACCTATCACAGTACAACCTTTGATCTTTGCTATCTGGCCAACGACTGATCCTACTGCACCCGCAGCTCCAGAAACTAAAACGGTATCTCCTTCCTTGATTTTTCCAACTTCAAGAATTCCAAAATATGCAGTCATACCTGGCATTCCCAAAGTTCCAATATACGTTGGAAGCGGAGCTAATTTTTCATCAACCTTATAATACATGTCACCATTAGAAAGTGAGTATTGTTGAACACCTCCCCAACCAGAAACAAAATCACCAACCTTAAATTGTTCATTTTTAGAATCAACGACTTCACCAATAGAACCAGATCGCATCACATCATTAAGCTCTACCGGAGGGATATAAGATTTTCGATCATCCATCCATCCTCGCATTGCAGGATCAAGAGATATATAATGGTTTTTTACAACGATCTCACCTTCGCCAGCTACCGGGATTGCAGTTTCTACTAGTTCCCAAGTTGATGGTTCTGGCATTCCTACTGGACGACTTTTTAAAATGACTTGTTTATTCATAATGTATTGTTTTAGGATAATTATTTTTGTTAAAATATTTGCCTGACGCTATTAAGCTATCTGAAAAAATTCTATTTCTTATTTTTGTTCGCGAGATAATCCACATAAGCTCCCATCTTCGCTCTCACTTCTGGCTTCCACCAAATGCGTTTCGCTTCTGCCAAATCCTCAGCAGCATTTGAAGATATATTATTGAGCCAAGACTTTCGAAGTTTCGCTTTCGTATTGATTAAAATTTCATTATCTGCTCGCAAGTAATGCTGCATCTTCTGTTCTGCTTTTTCTAGAACATCTTCAGGAGGACAAAGTTCATTGACCAAACCACAAGCCAAAGCTTCAGTGCCATTCAATAGTTTTCCTTCCAAAACATAACGGTGTGCATTTCCTTTTCCAATCCAGAAAGAATAAGCCTCGATTAAATTATCTGAGATTTGAATATTCACGGCGACTTCATTCAAACCAATTGTAAATTTCTCACCTTCCGCCATGATTCGATAATCTGCTGTCACAGCAATCACCGTCCCTCCAGCAGGAGAATGTCCCGTCACTGCAGCAATCAGTGGTTTTCGAAATTTTACCATCTCAATATGCATACTCCCGAAAGAAACAAAGAATTCATTCATCTTCTCTTCATCATAAGTATACAGCTCCAGCAAATCCAATCCTGCCGAAAAAATATTCGTAATCCCTGTAATGACTACACCACGTACCGTATCGTCTTCACTGAAATTTCGAAATGCTTCTCGGATTTCTTCGACCATTTCGTGATTCAAAGCATTCACTTTTCCTCGGCTCATCTGAACGATCGAGTAACCTTCTTTCTTTGTTATGTTTAGGTATTTCATTTTTTAGTTGTTTATTTTTTTGTAAAATCACAGAGGACACAGAGATTCACAGAGTTCTTTAACACGGAGCCTTAGAGATTAATCTACTTCTAATTCTAAAGCCTGAAACCCCACTATTGCCGCAGGCAATCTATCCCTTTAAAAGAGCATAGCGACTTTTGACCAATCACTATCATCGCAGATGATCTATCCCTATTTCGATTCATCGAAATCTATCCCTGTCCAACGAAGGAGGGCCTACAAAGAAGCTCCCCCATCCAAAGTAATCGTCTGTCCCGTAATAAATTTCGTATCCTCCGAAGCCAACCAAACCACCGCCTCAGCAATCTCCTCCGCCAGTCCAAAACGTTTCAAAGGCACATGCTTTAAAAGTAACTCAGCCATATCCGGACGCATGCCAAGCAACTGATCCAACAAAGCAGATTCAGTATAACCTGGACAAACTGCGTTCACCCGAATATTTTTAGAAGCATATTCCAAGGCTGCAGATTTTGTCATTCCGACCACAGCAAATTTACTGGCACTATAAGAAAGATTTTTTCCAGAAGCTTTCAAACCAGCGAGCGATGCAATATTTACAATATTTCCAGAGCCTTGCTTTTCCATTTGCTGCAAAGCCAATTTCATACAATAAAAAACACCAGTCTGATTGACCGCAATTACACGATCCCAATCTTCTAAGGTATGTTCAGCAGCTTTGACCATTTTTTTAGGGCCGATACCTGCATTATTCACGATGACATCCAATCGACCAAAATCATTCACCGTTTCATTGATCAGTTTTTCAACATCATCAAAATTAGAAACATCAGCCTGAGTAGCGGCAGCTGAAAAACCTTTTTGACTAATTTCCAAAGCTGTTCGTTGAGCACCATCAAAATTCAAATCCGAAACAATAACTCTTGCTCCATGTTCCGCAAATAATTTCGCACTAGCAGCTCCAATCCCAGAACCTGCTCCAGTAATAATTACAATCTTGTCTTTTACATTCATAATATCTCTCTTAAGTTTACTTTTACGCTCAAGCAAGTTTAACGAAGTGTAACTTGCGTTTTCAAATAACTGCAAGTTTCTAACTTGCTAAGACTAAAATTAAAAAAATCACTTACAAAACACCAACCTAGAATCCACCAAAGCCGAATTCCTGATCTCTGCCGGATACCCATCCATCGTCACCATCGTTACAAAATCCTCCCGAGTTGCATATTCTGCAATCAATATTTTATCCCATTCCAAATCATCTGGTCCAATCAAATTAAATTGTGGTGTTCCATAAAAACTAATCTTTACATTTACTTTCGAAAAGAAAGGTTTCGCTGCTTCCATATAATCCTGATAAGTCTCTTCTCCTGACTTCCCCGTATCTTCGACTACTGCTTTAAATTTCAAAAGATTCAGCATCTTCAAAGGACCGTCGATTGGTAATGCCATGAATTTTAGAAACTGCTCTTTATCAGCATCAAGGTATGTTTGCAGCATTTTTTTTTTTTAATATCTAATAATCAAACTTCACTTTCTCTCGATTACTTATCAAACAAAAGTAATCATTCCTTCTTCCAAATGTGGAACCTCATTAAAACTCAACATATTTAATTCCCCATTTGAATATAGAAATTTAGAAACCGAGGTATTTCGAACTGCATAATTCAAATCAGCTACTTTTGACTCACTATTCAAACCTAAAGCCTCTGCCGTAATAGCCGAGATCACTCCACCAGAAGTAAATACTCCAACCGTAGATTTAGGAGGTGTTTTTTCTAAAATAGTTGCTAAACCTTCTTTCACTCTTTTTCGAAAAACATCCCAAGGTTCTACTTCTGGATGATCAACTACAAATTCTCCATTCACCCACTTCTCCATAAAGTATTTAAAAACGATCATGAGTTTTTTCTTAGCTCGTCCCATATCTTCATCTGCAGCTGGGAAGTTTTCTTGAACAAATTTATCTTCCTTTAGCAATTTTTCATAAGAGAGTTTCATTGCTCTAGGCCCTTGGTGTTCATTGAGTGATGTCAATATATTGGGCGATGCGATTTCAATGGTTTGTTGTTTAAAACAATCCGAAACAATCTCTAAGGTTTTCTTTTGTCGACTTAAAGTTCCAACAAAGGTATGATCAAAACGGATGTTTTTTTCTGCAAGGTAATTTCCAAGAATAGCCGACTGCTCTTCCCCTTTCGGAGAAAGTTTATCATAATTAGCAGCCATATAAGATGCCTGCGCGTGTCGGATAAAATATATTTGACTCATGATTTTAAATTACTCTCAGTTTAATAAATTATTGGATTTTTATGAAAATCAATTTAAGAATGAGTGAATGAGCGAATTTTATAAATGAGTGAATATTCCTCCTAAATGTAAAAAAAACAAGTTTAGATCTTAGATGTTTTCCCATATTCACTCATCCGCTCATTCTTACAAAAAAACATTTAACAAAAAACTAAAAGTCAAAATTTTATCAAAAAAATAAACAGAAGCGTTCTCCTCTAAAACAACTTCTCAATTCTATTTTTCTGAATCGCTTGTAAAGCCATTAGACACAACAACTCTGAGGATTTATTCAAATAAGCAAATCGAGGATCTTTTGTCAAGCCTTTGTGATAACGATAATAAATCTGCTGAGCAATTACTGCAATTTTAAAAAGACCGTAGACATAATAAAAAACAAGATTGTTAATATTACGACCACTTTTATTAGCATACATTTCAACTACCTCGTTACGTCCCGGATTCCCTGGCATCGAAGTCGGAGAAGGAATTCCTTGTTTCAACATATCACCATCAGACTCCATTGTCCAATAAGCGATCGACGTTCCAAGATCCATCAACGGATCACCGAGCGTGCACATTTCCCAATCGAAAACCGCTCTCACTTCTTTCCAGCTTTCATCTTTAAAAACAATATTGTCATATTTGAAATCATTGTGGATTAAACTAAAGTTATATTCTTTTGGTTGGTTGGCCTCCATCCATTCCATGACTTGCTTTGCCGCCTGAACATCTTCCGTTGCTGCCTTAATATATTGCTTTCCCCAGTTAGTCACCTGACGATCTACATATCCTTCTGGCCGACCCAAGTCTCCAAGACCAGCAGCTTTATAATCTACATTATGCAATTCTACAAAAGTATCCAACCAGCTATTCGCGATAATCGGAAACTCTTCAGCAGAAACTTGTCGTTGTTTAGCTTCTTTTGCGTTTAAAATAATCCCGTCAATTTTTTCCATTATATAAAAAGAAGAACCAATAATCTCAGGGTCTTCTGTATAACCATACACTTCAGGGATTTTTGAAAACTCCTTTTTTAAATGACTTAGGACTTTATACTCCCGATTCATATCATGCCCACGTTTGATCGCTCCGAAAGGAGGACGACGCAAAACGTATTCTTTATTTTCTATTTTTAAAAGATAAGTCAGATTGGAAAAACCATTAGTGAATTGACGAACATTTAATTCACTGGTAGTGTCTGAAATCAAATCCAAGCCAAGAAGATATTGCTTAAGATTTTCAATATTCAGTTCTTCACCTTTTAATACTTCTCTGGTTTTATCTTGCATGTTTGAACAGGTAGTTAAGTAGTTAGAGGATTAAGCGATCAAGAAGAGGTGATTTATTTTAACTATTTGGCTCTTTGTAATATTTACCAATTGTACTTTTTCCTAATTGATACAAATGTACTTCATCAGGACCATCTGCTAGTCTCAATGTTCGAGCAGCAGCATAAAAATGTGCTAATGGAGTATCTCCGCTAACTCCTTTTCCACCGTGAATCTGAATTGCACGATCAATTACTTTCAATGCCATATTTGGAGCTACTATTTTGATCATTGCGATTAAATCTTTGGCCGCTTTATTTCCAAATTTATCCATTTTGTCAGCAGCAGAAAGTGTCAACAATCTAGCTTGTTCAACCTCGCATCTTGAGTAAGCAATCTCTTGACGAACACTAGAAAAATCTCTGATCGCCCGACCAAAAGCTACCCGCTCCGAAGAACGTGCAGACATCAATTCCAAAGAACGCTGCGCCATTCCAATCAATCTCATACAGTGATGAATTCGACCCGGCCCCAAACGTCCTTGCGCAATTTCAAAACCACGACCTTCTCCTAATAATAGATTTTCTTTGGGTACTCGGACATTATCCAAAATGATTTCCGCATGTCCTTCCGGTGAATCATTATAACCAAAAACAGAAAGCGGTCTTACTATTTTTAAACCTGGAGTATCCATTGGGACGAGGATCATGCTTTGCTGTTGGTGACGATGTTCTTCGGGATTGGTTTTTCCCATGACGATAGCAATTTTACAATGCGGATCCATCGCGCCTGAAGACCACCACTTATGACCATTGATCACATATTCATCACCATCGAGTTTGATAGAAGTACTAACGTTGGTTGCATCAGAGGAAGCAACATTTGGTTCAGTCATCAAAAAGGCAGAACGAATCTCTCCATTCATCAAAGGCTTGAGCCATTTTTCTTGATGAGCAGGAGTACCGTATTTTGCGAGTACTTCCATGTTCCCAGTATCGGGTGGGCTACAGTTGAAAATCTCGGAAGCCCAAAGCAATCGACCCATGATTTCCGCAAGCGGAGCATATTCCAAATTGGTCAAACCAGGACTAAGATCACCATAAGCTTTTGGTAAAAATAGATTCCACAAACCTGCAGCTTTCGCTTTTTCTTTTAGCATTTCTAATTTAGGCCAACGCTTCCAATTGTTATCAGGGTGATAAGCAAATTCATTGTGCTCTTTTTCTAAAGGGTAAACTTCAGTTGCCATAAAGGCATTGAGTTTTTCCTGATATGATTTAGCTTTATCGCTGTAGTCGAAATTCATAAATGGTCTTTTTATAGGTAATCCTTCTGAGGGCTTCTGTGGAAATCTGTGTATAATCCGTGAAAATCAGTGTCCCTAAATTTTCTAAACAATAATTTCTTTCTCCGTAGGAATCGTCAAAACATTTTCATCCATCAAAGCTTCTGCTAGAGAAGTTGTTTTTACCAATTCATATTTAAAAAAGAAACGCATCGCGTGAACTTTACTTTCATGAAAATCTTCCGAAAAAGTTTTGTCACCAGTCAATAAAGCTTTCTTGGAATGAGTAGCCATATCCAACCACAGCCATGCTAGAACAATATTACTAAAGAATTCCATAAAGAGGTTAGCATCAGAAGTAAATCTTCTAAAGTCACCTTCTTTAGCAAATTCTAATAAGAATCCCATTACTTTTTGAGTGAGTTGAAGTTTCTCAACCAATTTTGTAGCATAAGATTTTAACTCATCGTATTGCATAGCTACATTGACGGTATCCATGATTTCTTTTGAAAGCAGTTCAACAGCTTGACCACCTTTCATGGTCATCTTTCTACCTAGTAAATCTAAGGATTGAATTCCTGTGGTACCTTCATAGATTGGGAAAATCCGAATGTCTCTATGGTATTGTTGCAAAATATATTCCGAGCAAAAACCATAGCCACCTAAAACTTGAAGACCATTCGATACACCTACTGCTCCTGCTTCCGAAGGATAAGTTTTAACAATCGGTGTTAGTAACTCCAATAATAAATGGTAACGTTCTTTCTCTGCATCATCTTCAGAAGTTCTAGCAAGATCATGATATTTTGAAGCCAATAATACTAAGCTTAAAGAACCTTCCGAAATTACTTTTTGTAACAACAACATTCTTCGAACATCAGGATGATTGATGATCAAAGTTTGCTCCTGATTGACATCTTTTTTACCAGTGCTCGTCAGGCTACGACCTTGAGGTCTTTCTTGTGCATATTCCAAAGAAGCATGATAAGCTGCTGTCGCGATCGCCGCTGCTCCACGACCAACACCAATCCTTGCACCGTTCATCATCAAGAACATATATTTCAATCCATTATTCGGTTGTCCAACTAACCATCCTTGACAATCGTCTTGTTCGCCAAAAATCAAATGCGTTGTACAATATCCTCTTTGTCCTAGTTTTTGAAAATCACCAGCGGTTATCACATCATTATTTGTGAAGCCATTATCAGCCGGTCGATTTTTTGGAACAACAAAAAGAGAAATACCTTTTGTGCCAGAAGGTGCACCATCAATTCTTGCCAAAACTAAGTGTACAAAATTATCTGCGTGTTCATGATCGCCACCAGAGATGAAAATCTTTTGACCTTTTATTTTATATGAACCATCTTCTGTCGGAGTAGCAGAGGTGGTAATGTCGGAAAGCGAACTACCTGCTTGCGGTTCTGTCAAACACATTGTACCTCCCCATTCTCCAATCAACATTTTTGGCGTATAAGTTTTCTTTAAAATGTCACTACCAAAAGCAAGAATTAATTCCGCTGCTCCTAAAGTCAAACCCGCATAACCCGGAAGGTGATTATTCGCCGCATCCTGAATAAAGCTCGCAGCAGTATGAACCATCATTGGAATTTGCATTCCTCCATCTTCATAGTCGAAAATACCAGAGATCAATCCCATCTCTCCACCTTTTTTCATCATCACACCAACCTGAGGATGCGTAATGATTTTTCCATCTTTGTAATGAGCAAATTGTTCGTCCATTTCCTGAAAATAAGGAAAGAGCTCTTTGTCAGAAAAATCCTTTACAGAGTTTAAAAACATATCAACAGATTCCTCATCATGGTCTGAGAAATGCTTTTTTTCTAATACTTCCTGAATATTATGAACGCCGTTTAAAAGGAATTTTAAGGTATCAATATCTATATACTTACTAGCCATTGCGGTATTATTATTTGATGAACCCCAAAAGAAAAGATTTTTTTAACCAATTCCATTAAACGAGTATAAGAAAAGGAGAAGAATGGATAAATCTTGATCAACGTATGCTCAATCAATGTACGGATTTCTAAACTCACTCCTCACTCCTCATCTCTGTTAACTCTGACTAAGCCTTCTCCGGATTTTTGACAATCCCACAGGAGTCAAACCCAGATAAGAGGCAATCATATATTGAGGAACCCTTTGAAATAGAGTAGGGCGTTTTTCAAGAAGTCGCAGGTAGCGCTCTTCATTGGAAAGGCTGTTAAGGTGAGCGATTCGGCGATAAGTTTTTAAAACAGTATCCTGCATGGAAAGGCGGCCAAATCTTTCTATGTCATGTGAATGATCAAATGATTTTTGAACATCTGCTTTACTAGCGGTAAAAATAACGGAATCTTCGGTTGCTTTCACATAAGAATTGGAAGGGATTTCCTGAAGGTAAGCATAGATGTCTGTGAAAAATTCCCGTTCTGTAAAAAAATCCATGACCTTCTCTTTGCCATCTTTTAAAGTATAAAAACAGAAGCATCCAGAATTTACAAAGTGCCAATGATTGACGTATTGGTCTGGCTGAATAATGAGCTCTCCTTTGCTAACTGTTTTCTTTTTATAAAATTGAGTGACAAACTGAATATCTTCCTCACTTAGCTGAAGATAAGAGTTTATTCTGGTGATTAATTTTTCCACACCTAAATTTAGTGAAAATTGGGCTAAATCTCTTAGACTTTTAAGTGACTTTAGAATCTTTGTCGAATTCTCTGCATATTGCAATCAACAAATAGATACGAAATGAAAAAATACTTGGCAGCGACTTATTATTTTGATTATAATGAAGGGGCGATTCAAGAGGCAATTTCTGAGTTTAAAACAGATGAACTTTCAGAGGTAGAAAAGGCTGTCGCTTGTTATTTAAAAGTTCGAGATACTTGGAGGTATAATGGATACAAACTGTATTTTACAAAAGAGCGTTTCAAAGCTAGTGTAATTGTAAAAGAAAAAGATGCACATTGTATTGATAAATCGACTTTGTTGATCACCTTTCTTCGAGGCTTAGGCATACCAGCAAGAATACATCTTGGCAAAGTGAAAAACCATATTGCTGTTGAAAAACTGATAGAAAAACTAGGAACCAACGAACTCTCCCCTCATGGCATGGTGGATGTTTTTTTGAATGGAAAATGGCTGAAAGCTTCGCCCGCTTTTAATGCTACACTTTGCGAACGTTGTAATGTAGCTCCACTGGATTTCGATGGTCTAAATGATTCTGTCTTTCAGGAGTATAATCGGGATGGCCAAGAGTTTATGGAATATCTCGAAGACTACGGTCACTTTGAAGATCTACCTTTCGATTTTATTTTAAACAATATGAAAACAGAATATCCAAAACTCGTAAAATTTATTGATGAAGGAAAGTCTTTAACCTTGTAGGAAAAGTATTGAAGAGATCAAGGAGTCTAAAAAAAACTTGAGAGTTCTGTGCTAATCCGTGTCCGATTTCAGTTTATTCAATCCCCTGAAATACTCTCCCAACTTCCTCATCGCCACGTCCAAATCTCCTTTCGAAATCGCCGTATACACCAGTCGATATTGACCCCGTTTCGAATTTCCAAAACCATGAGCCGGTGTGATCAGCACATTCGTTTTATGATAAATATCCAACCACAATTCTGTCTCAGCTTCTTGTGTTGGAGCAGACAAAAAATCTCCCAAATCAATCCAAGCAAAAAGACTTCCTCGAGAAGGGACATAAGTTATTCCGACAGCTTTTAAAGATTTGACAACTACCGCATAAGATTCGGTCAAAGCTTCTTGATTTTTTTGAATATAATTTTCCATAAAATCATGATCACTCAAAACCATTTGGAAAACCCACTGCGTGTAATTAGAAATCATGTGGGGTGCATTCAGATTAGCATAAGCTTTTAAAAACTGCTCATTAAAAGAATAAGCCAAGCCAACTCTAAAACCTGAAGATCCAATATCTTTTGAAATCGAATACCAAAGATGAAGGTAATCACTCTGTCGATCCTGCATGATTTGAGCAAAGGAAACAAAGTCAATATCTTTTTTGTAATCGCCCTTAATTGCTGGATGATTTGTATCGATCAAAGACAAGCCATAAATCTCATTTACAACCAAATGCACTTCATTTTCTAAACACCAATCCGTAATTTTTAAAAGCTTTTCTAAAGTATACATTCCTCCTGTTGGATTATCAGGATTAGTCAGGACTAGCATTTTAAATTGTTTGCCTTGACCTTCAATATCACTTTTCGCTTTTTCTAAATGTTCAATGTCTAAAAGTGGTTCCGAATGAATATCCTCAAGATCATCATGAGTAATCAGATCGTATCTTTCAAGCCTTCCTTTGTTACCAATGTCCGGAGTATAAACAGGGTAGGAGGGAGCAGGAAAAACAACTACGTCACCTTCATCTCCAAGAATCCAAGCACTAACTTCAATTACTGGAGTTGCTCCTGCGGAGCAAGCTAGGTGATCAGGGTTGATCGGACTCTTTGTCAAAAAGCGACTTAGGAATTCAGCTACTGCTTCTCTAAAAATCGGTGCGCCTGTCGACATCGTATAATTAGAAACCCAATCCGGAATTTCATTATCTCTAGTAAGCGTTTCTATTTTTTCTTTAAGCAAATACCAGCTCAAATTATTCTCCGCCATATTCAGAATCAAAGCACCATCAGGATTGGTCTCTTTATGAAAAATATTTTCAAGAGCCTTACCGTAAATCTCCATGTCGATGCGGAGCATTGTATTAGATGCTTCCTGTCCTCTTTTAGATATTGTTGATTGATCGCTCATATAGCTAAGATTAATTTTTTTTCTTAAATAAAAATTCACTCCTCACTCCTGATAAACCACACAAACCGGCGTCTTTACTTCAACCGCTTCCGGTGTTTCCACTAACTTCCCAGACTCCTCATTTCTATCGAATAGCATGACCTTATCAATATCCTGCAAAGCTACAGCCAAATAATCTTGTTCAGGACTTAAGCTAATATTACGAGGAGCCTTCCCTCCAGCTGAAACACGTTGAATCACTTTTAGTTCATAAGATTCACGGTCAATACTCAAAGCTACAATCTGATTAAAATCACCTCGAATACTTGCGTAAAGAAAACGTCCATCTTTCGTAACATGGATGTCAGCAGAACCAGCAAAATCATTATTTCCTTCAGGTGTTAACGAAATAATTTGCTTGCGTTCTTTTTTGCCTTCTGTCCAATCCCAAAATTCAATCGTACCATTCAGTTCGTTAATGACATAAGCACTACGACCATTCGGGTGCCAAGCCAAATGCCTTGGACCAGCACCGGATTCGGTTTGAATGGAATCAGTCAAAATTAATCCTTCCCGGCTATTTTCATATTCGAACACTTTATCAATTCCTAAGTCCACTGCATATATTTTGTTCCGTGTTTCATGGATATGCTGTTTGATGAAATGAGCATGAGGTCCTTCTTGTCTTGGATCAGGACCTAGACCTTTATGTTGACTGCTTACGCCAGGTTCTATTGTTCCATCGGCTTTGATTCGGTATTGCACGACATTACCTGAAACATAATTTGCCGTCATTAAATAATTGCCATTTCGATCCGTACTAATATAACAAGGTGCATGACCCAAAGCAGATATACTTTGGAGTTCCTTCATCTCATAAGTCTTTGTATCATACTGGATGACTTTTATTACACTCTTAGGTTCTGGAACATTCGGCCCTTGCTCACTTACTGCATAAACAATCGGATGTTTTGGAGATAAGCAGATATAAGATGGATTAATGATGTCTGAAAATGAATGGAGTAACATCCAGTCAGAAGCTTTTGGTCCTGTTTCGTATACTGCAACTCCAAGTCCTTTTCCATCAACATGTCCTTCCTTTTGAGTGTAAGTGCCGATAAAAGCAATGGATTTATTTTTCATTGGAGGTATCTCATTTGTAGAACATGCGAGAAATGTACAGCTTATAAAAGAGAGAAAAAGGTATAGTATATTTTTCATTCAACAAACATAAAAGAAAATTTTTGAAAGCGGAAGTTGAGCAGCTCTTTAACGTGCTTTGATAGTTATTGTCGTTGAATCCCTTGTTTTGCAACCATTTTACCTTCAAATGCAACTATCTAACCTCACTTTACAACAGTATTACGAGCCTGTTTGACGTAACAATACATTATAATATTTGATAATCTGTATAATTCGATTATTTTTGATTTGCACTCAAAAAATAGAATGAACCAACGCTCCCATGTTCGACGTAAGCTTAGCCTACGTCGAGCAAGGTTTAGTCCAATAAATATAAATGAACCAACTCCTGACGCTCTCATTTTTCCTCCTTTTAAACCTATCACTGTTCGCACAGGATTACATCACCTCCGTCACTCGCTATGATCAGGAACACGGCCTCTCTCACAATCAAATTAATTGGGTTTTTAAAGACAGTCATGGCATGATGTGGGTCGGTGCATCAAATGGCATCAATCGTTATGATGGAAAAGAATTCAAACTAGTTGCTCCGATGAATTTTTATAGGGTACTCTATCAATTTGTGATGGAAGACAATGATGGAGATTTATGGCTCAAGCAAAAGAAAAAAGAGAATAATGAGCAGGAATTGGTATTTTTTAATACGATCACTCAAGAGGTGAAAACATTTGAAGAGAAATTTAAGAACAATCCCATATTTACTAGTTCAACTTACTATAAAAGCGTATTACTTTCTGATGGTACGATTGTAATTGGAACGAATGATGGGAAATTAATTTATTGTGATTCCAAATACCAATGTGATCTAAAAATAGATAAACCAGGCCAAAAAATATATCCCTATAAAAAACAGGATTCAGACGATTTGTGGGTTTATAACCGATCATTAATACCTTTCGAAGAGGATAGATCGAAAGGTTGGGATTCTGAGGTTACCTATATCAATGAAGTCGGAAAGATCCATCTTTCAATCCCTTTTCGCTCTAATTCTTATATTCCAATTGGGGTCAGCAATGATAATAAATTGCTCTATGAAAAAAATGCAAAACATATACTCGAAATAGATGCATCGGGGGAGATTGACACGATTATTTATGAACAAATGATGGATGATCTAAATTCTGCCTTAGTAGGATCAAAAATGAAATATGACCCGATCAATGATCGGTTTTGGTGCAATTATTATCGAAGTTTTTTTGCTTTTGAAAGAAAAGGGGGAGTGCTACCTGTTTCATCCAAAGCGTATAAAGAGTTTGATGCGACAGAATATTTTAACGGCTTTATTGACGGGGATTATTACTGGTTGGGTACAATAGATGGCTTATTAAAAATTCAATTATCAAAAGCTCCTTTTAAAAAAGTGTTTTATCAGTCTCCTTTAAGTGCTGCTCAAGGAGCATTTAATTCTTGTAGAGGAATGGACTCTGATGAGAACGGAAACATTTATGTAGGAACTAAATTTGGATTATTTAATTTGAATGATCCAGATCATATTTTGGATGATAAAGATGAATATCATCACGCAACACTTTATGATGAAAGAGGTTATGTTTGGACAAGCGCTAAGGATAATTTATTTCGGATAAACCTAAAAACCAAAGAAGTAAAAAAATATCCCATTCCTTCAGGGGGAGGTGTTTACGAAGAAATTTGGTCTTTTTATTTAGACAAAAATAATCGTCTCTGGTTAGGGATGGGAGATGATTCACGATTATGTTATCTGGAAGATGGAGCGGATGTTATACAAGTGTTTGGGGGAGGAGAACGAGTAGATGTAACCAGATCATTCACTTATGGTTTTTTCGAAGATCAGGAGGATCAATTGTGGCTGGTCTGTGCCAATGGCTTGTTTAAATTTGATACTAAAAAAGGAATTGGAGAACGATTCTGGTCTAGTGGAGACTCGATACACTATCTTCCTTCAAGCGATCTTCGACACGCCTACCAAGACAAAGAAGGTATCTTTTGGATTGGAAGTAGTGAAGGCTTGATTCGTTGGGATCGAAGCAATAATAAAAGTCGATTATTTACGACAGCCGATGGCTTTTCTCACAATCATATTTACGCGGTGTATGAAGATGATTTTGGTTTTCTATGGATGAGTAGCGATAATGGAATTATTCAATTTGAAAAAAGTACGCACCGAGTAAAAAACTATCTGCCATCGGATGGAATCACTCATCGAGAGTTCAATCGAATTGCTCATCATCAAGCAGCTGATGGTAAAATCTATTTTGGCGGAATTAATGGGGTTACCTATTTTGATCCCAAAGATTTTGTAGACCATTTTAATATTCAACCAGATATTCCACTGGTATTGACCGATTGTCAACTCTATGTTGGGGAAAAAGAACAGCAAGAATCTCAGTTGAGTATATTCAGAGAGCAAGGAAAAATAACCATAGCTCCAGGCGATCAATTTTTGAAATTTGATTTTGCATTGCTCGATTATGAAAACTCTGAGCACATTCAATATGCTTATACCATTGACGATAAAAAAGAATGGAACATCGGTAGAGAAAGTTCGATAAACCTCGGCACTTTGTCTTACGGCGATCACCTCTTGACCATCAAAGGGAAAACAGCAAGTGGACTTTTTTCGAAGCAAAAATTGGAAATTCCGATTCAGGTTTTAAAACCATTTTATTTACAATATTGGTTTATTGCCTTAGGGTTTTTGTCCCTAGGGTTTTCTATTTTTCTTTTTCAAAAAATAAGAACCCAAGCCTTAATCAATCGTCAGAAAGAATTAGAAGAAACGGTAGCAGAAAGAACCCAAACCATCTCTGCTCAAGCAGAAGAATTACGCGAACTCGATAAAACTAAATCTAAGTTTCTCGCTAATATCTCCCACGAATTTAGAACACCGCTGACCTTGATTTTAAACACCTTGGAAGAAGAAGAGGTTTCAAAAATAATAGACCATACAAGTATTGCCGATGGACGTTTCTTTGGAAAACAGGAAGTTGATATCATGCAACGAAATAGCCGTCGCTTAGAAACTTTGATAGAACAACTACTTGATCTTTCCAAATTGGAAGCCGGTAAAATGGAACTTCAAGCAGCACCTCAAAATATTTACTTGTATCTGAGAAATCTAATTACTTCTTTTCAACCATTGGCTCAAAAAAATGAAATCGACCTTCATTTTTATGCGAATGAAGAAGAAATTGAATTGTTTTTTGATCGCGACAAAATGGACAAGATTGTTTATAACTTACTCTACAATGCGATTAAGTTTACGCGGAAAGGAGGAAGTATTATTATTGATCTACAAAAGAATCGAGAGCATGTTTTTATAAATGTAAAAGACACAGGAATAGGAATTCCGCAAGAAGAATTGGCCAATATTTTTGATCGTTTTTATCAAGTGAAAAAGAAAGATGAATATGCTTACGAAGGTACAGGTCTAGGATTGGCTTTGGTCAAAGAACTCGCCGAAATGCATCAGGGTAGAGTAGAAGTGAGTAGCGAGCAAGGATTTGGAACGAGTTTTAAACTCTTTTTTCCGCTTGGCTCTGAACATCTTAATACTAATGAAATTCAAAGCCCAATAATCATAAATAATACAAGGATTCAAAACACTTCCGAAATAACAATGAACGAAGCTGTTTTACCAGTAGCGACTCCAAACGAAACAACAAATCCTAAACCCATTCTCCTCGTTATCGAAGACAATGCAGACCTCCGCTACTATCAACAAAAGCGTTTCAAAGATGATTTCCAAATTTTACTGGCGGAGAATGGGGAACAGGGTTTGGCCCTAGCTTTTGATCAAATTCCTGATGTGATTATTTGTGATGTCATGATGCCAAAGAAGAACGGCTACGAAGTTTGTCAAGAACTAAAGCAGGACGAACGAACCAATCACATTCCAGTAATTCTACTAACCGCCAAAGCTGCGCAGGAAGAAAAAATTCAAGGATTAACAGCTGGAGCAGATGACTACATCACCAAACCTTATGATCAAAAGGAACTCCAACTCAAGGTCAATAACCTCCTGGAACAAACTAAAAAAATACAAGAGCGTTTCAAAGTAAACAAAGAGATTGCTTCAATAGAAAACGAGGCCACTAATCAAGATCCTTTCGTAACAAAGATCACCAATCTCCTCGAAGAAAATCTAAGAAATCAATACTTTGGTGTGGAACAACTCAGCGAAGCTGCCAACCTCAGTCGAAGCCAGCTTTTTCGAAAATTAAAAGCCATCACCGGAGAAACACCAACCAATTTCCTCCGAACTTATCG
Organism: uncultured Saprospiraceae bacterium; assembly: GCA_937921595.1. Classification (GTDB taxonomy): domain Bacteria; phylum Bacteroidota; class Bacteroidia; order Chitinophagales; family Saprospiraceae; genus JAHDHW01. The sequence goes on along the minus strand of CAKZTD010000002.1, from coordinate 1,370 downwards.
ACTCACCAAAGCCAAAGAAATCCTCGAAACTAATAAAGCAACACCTTCCGAAACGGCTTATATGGTTGGCTTCTCTACCTCCAATTATTTTTTCAAATGCTTTAAAGCAGAATTTGGAATGACCCCGACGGAGATGATAGAGAAAGAGAAAAAGGAAGAGAATATCCAGTGATAAGAAAACAAGTTATCAAGTCCAAGTCAGCAAACCAACAAGCCAGCAGAAGCGCCTTTGCTAACTTGTTGGCTTGTTAATTTGATCCTTTTCCTTGTGATACAACCATTTCACCCCATGCTACAACCATTTTACCTCGATTATACCCCGCACTGGAACAGCATTCGCAAGTTTAAAAATCAGAAAGAACATTGATTATTTAAATGATACGTTCTTATAAAAATCCTGTATTCAAACACAGGATTTGTATAAGAACTCAAACAAGACAACAATGAAAAAACTGATTTTTACTGCAATCCTATTTTTAGTGACCACTGTTTCCTATACACTTTTAGCACAAGCTAATCTCAGTATCCAGGGAGTACTTCGAAATGCAAACGGTACTTCTGTAGAAAACGGAAAATATAGCATCACTTTTAATTTATACACCATCGAGACCGGTGGCACCAGTATCTGGACGGAAACGATTGCCGATGTCGATGTCGAAGGAGGAATTTATAGCGTGATTTTAGGAGGCAATGGAACCGATCTGGATGCGGCATTCGACCAACCTTATTTTTTAGGCGTTTCGGTAGAAGGTGGAACTGAATTGATTCCCCGATCAAAATTGACCTCTTCTCCTTATGCACTTTCACTCATTGGCTCGGACAATGTTTTTCCAAACTCGGGTAATGTTGGAGTAGGAGCAAATGGAACAGAAGCTACGAGCAAACTAACGATTAAAGATGGCAATGGAACCATTGGGTTTGAGCCAGGAGTAAGTGCTAACTTTACCGCTAAAATAAACACCGATGCCAATGGACTTAATTTTGTAAACCCTGCAAATAAAGATTACACCTTTAGCGGAGGGAACTTGGGCGTGGGAGCAACTGATCCATCTTCAACATTACATGTCAAAGGCAATGGACAAATGTTACTTTTAGAAGGAATAGATCATGCCTACATGGCTTTTCATCGCCAAGGTATTGGGGTGACTAGAAGTGGATACTTTGGATATGGTGGAGTGAATAATACCCTCACTTTAAATAATGAAGTTGGAGAAACACATTTAAGAGGTTCAAGAGTTCGTTTGATTCCAGACGGTGGTGGAGATACTGGTGTAGAGTCTAACCTCTTTGTCAATGGTCATTTCTCTGTACGTAATACGCATGCTCGTTCTCAACTTTTTGGAACGGCTTCTGCCTTTTTCGAATTTCAT
>CAKZTD010000001.1 GCA_937921595.1 uncultured Saprospiraceae bacterium | reverse complement strand
AGGCTCTGATAAAAAATTATCGCTAGCACGCTGGAAAGCAAAACCATTTCCAAGGTTTCCTAATCGCCAATCGGTTGCACTAAATTCCGAACCTCGGACTAGTTCTATCATAGCAGTGCCAGCAGGTGAACCCTGTGAGTGTAGTCTAAGAAAAACGTCCTCATATTCTTGAGCTATTTCTAAGCTACGCTGTGGTTCCAAAGTCCCTATTCCCACTGGCCCGTCATTGTAATAGATAGACATATCTGTTTCACCTGTTTCTTGCCAAAGTTTATCAGAGGTAGTCGCTGCTACTTTTGCATAAGGGACTGCTTGAAATTTCACTGGAGGAAGCGTAACATCTATCCCATCGAATACCATTCGAATCATAAGAAAGTGCTCGCTGTCATTCCAGTCGATTTCATCGAACACTCCATTTGCAGGAGCACCCTCACCAATGACCACATTGACCATTCCAAAGACATCCGAGGTAACAAGATGTTCTTCTGAATAAACAACTCCCGGCCCATTGGGATCGATCGTAATACTCATTATTAATTCGATATCTGTATCTGGAAGTATCTCTCCGAGCGCATCTCGTGCGACTGCTTGGTAGTTAAACCCTTCGGTGACTTGTGCACTTAATGAGGAAAAATTAATTAGCATTAATATAATCAGGAATAGAAATAAGATGTAGTTTCTATTTATCATTTTAATAATTTTTTAATGGTTTTAAATTGGTTCTTACTGTTTTACAAAACTTCCACCAGAGCGGCGGCCATTCGCATCTTTCCACAGATAATGATAGATACCTTCTGGCCAATCTAATAGTGAAATTGTTTTTGATCCGACGGTCTCAAATTCTGCAGCGTGAAGTGATTGTCCTAAAGAATTATATATTTCTAAGTGCCCAGAAAGTATATTATTTGTTCCTCCAAAAACTCGAATGAGATCATGGGCAGGGTTTGGTACAAAGACTAGTTTATCTTTATAACTTACTCCTACTTCTAAGAATACTATATCCGAAAAAGTATAAGCGCCATTATAGTCTATCTGCTGAATTCGATAATACCACCCTCGGCGCACTGGTAGAGAATCTACATATTCGTAAATCCTTTGGCTACCGACAACTCCACTACCATCCAGCTGGGCAAGCTCTACGAAATCTACTCCGTTGTGGCTCCGTTGTACAACGAATTTTTCATTCTGTCCGTCATGTTCGACTTGCCAATTTAGCAGGTTATGTATATTGTCAATTGATTGTCCCCAAAATGCCAACCAGTCTAATGGCAGTGGATTAAAATCTTCTGGGGGTTGCAAAACACCCTGCAACCAGTAGATAGAAAGGTCTGCTATTTCGCTTTCATCAATGGTTCCGGTTAGTGGCTCCCCGATTGCAAACTGCCAATAAACTTCCGGTGTTTCTGCTGTACCTCCAGCTGCGCCTACTAACACAGGATGAAGATTTTGGGCTTGAAGCCAAAACGAGGTACTTAGACTTATGGTAAGTATTAGTATAAATTGTTTCATGGTTTTACTTATTTTTTACCCCTTACACATCGGCAACGGGTTGGATTTTGGATTTCATGACTGAATAAACAACCCCCTGTCCCATTTCGGCCAATAGTGATACTCATTCTTAATTCAATATCTGTATCTGGAAATATTTCGCCAAGCGCATCACGTGCGACTGCCTGATAGTTAAAGCCTTCGGTGACTTGAGCAGAGAGAGAAGGAAAGCATATTAATAAAAAGGCAAGTAGGGGAAGCTTCAAAGAACAGTATTTTTTCCTCATGGTTGTAAGTTTTGGAGAATTATAAGATCATTTCGAAAGGCAAGTTGCAAAACATTGATTTACAAGGCATTGCACTGAGGTTACCTATACTTGTACTCAGGTTACATCAGGTAAATTATTACTGAGGTAAGGCTTAGATTAATGATTGATCTGCGAGATTTAAGGAAAAAAGAAGTTTAGTTTAGCGAAGCGAAGAAGGAGGTGTTCCATAAACTTCTGTAAATACACGAGTGAAATAAGCAGGATCTTTGAAACCAACCTGAAAGGCTATTTCTGCAATTGTTTGATCGCTTTGGAGTAATAATTGGCGAGCGGTTTGAAGTCGAACCTGTCGGATAAAAAGGGTTGGTGTTTGCCCTGTTAAAGCTTTAATCTTTCGAAAGACTTGCACACGACTGAGATGTAAAGCATCAGCTAAGACCTGTACTTTGAAGTCTTCATCGCTGAGCTTTTTTTTGATAATATCGACTACACTTAACATAAAGGTGTCGCTAATTTTTGAAACTTGTTGAACGCTGAAATCTCCACTACGATATTTTTCAATCAATCTTTTCTGGTAGGCAAGTAATCGTTCGATTCTTAATTCTAGCTCACGACGTCGAAAAGGTTTTGTCAGATATTCATCTGCTCCCGCTTCGAGTCCTTCCATTCGGTTTACATCACCTGATTTTGCAGTAAGTAAAATCAAAGGAATGTGATTGGTTCTTTGATCCGAACGGATCATTCGACTTAACTCAATTCCCGAACGGCCAGGCATCATCACATCACTTAGAACAAGATCAGGTATTTGTTTTTGACAAATATCCCAAGCTTCAAGGCCATCTTTTGCTTTTAGAATTTCATAGCGATCTTGAAGACAACTTTCGATGTAGGTTAGAATTTCGGGATTGTCTTCGACGATTAGAACTTTAGCCTCTGAGGTTTCTTTTGTAAAAGTATGATTCGTAGTCTCTATCTTTTCAGGGTGATTCACCTTTTCTAAAATAGGAAGCTTGATTGTAAAAGTACTTCCTACTTCAAAAGTACTCTCCACTTCTATTGTTCCTCCATGTAACTCAACCAATGCTTTAGTGAGTGCAAGTCCAAGTCCGGTGCCTTGCTCTTGATGAACTTCTGCTTGCCGGAAAGGTTCAAAAAGATGAGGAAATAATTGCTTGGGAATTCCTGAACCATTGTCTTGAACTTTTAGCGTTAATAGCGAATTATCTTCCACTATTTGCTGATTCACATCTAGTAAAACCTTGCCTTTTGGCTCCGTAAACTTAAGCGCATTACTCAATAAATTTCCTGTTATCTTATGCCATTTATCGTGATCGAAATCAAAATATAATACTTTGATATTTGATTTAAAATTCAACTCAATATTCTTTTGATTAGCAAGGTGTTGATGCGCACTAAGGATACGGTTTTGAAAAGCAATAAAGTCCCCGGTTTCTAATTGCAGCCTAGGTGTGCCTTCTTGAATTTTTGCTAGCTCGAGGATCTCATCGATTTGTCTAGTTAAGTGAGTAGCCTGATCAGCAATTTGTTCGACCCGAGAATCATGAATCTTATCATTTTCATTTTTTGAGCTGCGAATCAGATCGACTGCTCCGAAGATAATAGTTAAAGGTGTTCGAAATTCATGTGCAATTTTTTGAAACCATTTAACTTTCTCAGCGATCATTTCTTCACTCCGTTGTTTGTCTGCTAAAGCAAGAAGACGTTGGATTTGGATGCGATAAAAAGTGTACACTAAAGCCAAGCCGAAAAGTACATATAAACCATAAGCCCATGCTGTTTTATACCAGGGATCAAGTACTTGTAAGGAAATGGGAGCATAGCTTGCTATTACTTCTCCTCCATGAGTGAGAGCTTCAACATGTAATTGATAATCACCTGAAGGAAGCTGGGCTAAAGCGAACACACCTTGAGACTGGGAAGGAAGCCAAGTATTATGATATCCTTCTAGCTTAAATCGAAAGAGTATGTTTTTACGTTCCTGAAAAGCAGTATAGGTAAAATCAAATTGAGCAGTATGTACGGATGGTGATAAAACTATATTTTCTGTTTTTCTTTTATTAGGAAAAGAAGTTATTAAAATGCTATCCTCTTGGTACAACTTTAATTCCTCCCAAAGTAAAATACCCTGATTAGGTTTGTCTTTTATTACTTGTTCTGGTAAAAAACTAATTAAGCCTCCTTCACTGCCCATCCATATTCGCCCTTTGTTGTCCTGAAAGACTGAACTAATCATCATGGAATTATCCAATAAACCGTCTGACTTTCTAAAATTTTGGAAACGATTATTTTCGAAATTGAACGAAAGAATACCATGGGAAATAGTGCTCATCCAAAACGTCCCATTTGCATCTTGTGTGATTCCCATGATTTTATCATCAACCATATCTGCATTACGCAAATAGGGTTCGAATCGTCCTTCTTCTGGAAAAAAATGATTTAATCCTCCATCTGTACTTACCCAAAGAGTGCCGTCTTTTGCTTCAAACATTTGTAACACCAAATCGCAAATAATACTTTCTTTTTCATTTGGGTCGTATTTGTATTGTGTTAATGAGACTTTAGTATTTTCTTTCAGTTTGCTAATGTTATCTATACGTAATAAACCAAAACTTATAGTAGCAACCCAAAGCCGATCCTTCTGATCAATGATAATGTCAAGAATGTTAGGGGCTTGATTATTTGGTACTGGAGGAACCACAGAAAACATTTCTCCACTTTTCAAGTCATAGCATATCAATTGATTCCAGAGGCTAATCCAAAGTCGATTTTCTTGGTCTTCAGTAATTTTCCAACAGCCACGATATTGGGATTCAACTTCAGGAAGATTCTTTTTGTAATATTTTAAAGTAATAGGATCAATGATAAACAATTGCTTAGGATCAGTTTTCTCACTTACCCCATATAAATTTTGGTCGGTAGCCATATGCAAGGCTAAAAATTGTTCTTGAAGTACCTCTTGAGGCGGCTCATTTAGACTGGCATCCCAAGTGAGCAATTTTTCGGGCATTGCAAAGAAATAACGATCGTTTAGTCCAGTGATTTCCCTAACACCAGGTAAAGGGTTTGTATAAGATTGTAACTTAGGATGAACGAATGGTTTTGGCCTTTTGAGTTGTAATAAACCCTGATTGGTTCCTAACCAATAACTCCCCTCATGGTCTTGGACAAAGCAATGCGCATTTATTTCTGCATTCTGGAGATCAGGAAAGAAATTCGACAATGGGTGAAAAGTTCGTCTCCTTAAGTCTTTGCTCAATTCCCAGACACCATTTAGGCCACTAGTAAAAATAGATCCATCTTGAGTGCGATAAACAAAAGGAAAGTCTTGTTGCCTACTTAGGTTTTTGATGCTGATATCTAAAGAAACCTTATCCCAATTTTCTTGATCAACTGTTGTATACAAATGCAGTAATCCATTTTCAAAAGCTATGATACTGTCTGTATTTAAACCCCTGATCCCATTAATGTCTTTCCCAGATGAAATCAGTTGTGGGGGAGCATCAAAACCATAAGCAATTAGTCCATCATTACTACTTCCAATAAGAATTTTATCTTTATAAGATGCAATATCTTGAATTTGTGATTCATAAATTACTTTAGCTTGGCTTAGTGTATCAAATTGAATCAAGCCATAGTTGGAAGCCATAAATTGATGATTCTCATCAATACTTATTATTTTTCTTATTAAAATATTAGGCCCGATAGCTTTTAATGAGGCATTAGTAAATTGATCAGAATAAAGGTCATAGGTGTTGACTCCAGCACCAAAAGTAGAGAAAAGTAGTTTCCCATTTTGGTACTCTTTTATTGCTCTGATCCAATTACCACTTATCCCTTTTTTAGGATTAGGATTATAAGTGTATTGTGTGAAATTTTTCCCATCAAATCGATTTACACCATATTGTGTAGCTATCCATAGGTAAGCATTTTCGTCCTGATAAATATCGCTGATCCAGTTATTCGATAAACCATTCTCTACATTAAAACGTTTAACAATAAAAGGATTTTCAGATTGTCCAAATGCTATTGAACCACAACAAAGTAGTGTTAAGCTAAGAATAATTCTAAGCAATATTAATGACTGAAATGAAGCGATTGAATACACAATAGTTAGTACGATTTTTTTAATATAGGACCAAAAGTAGAATTAGAATGCAGTAGCATACCTATTGAAAAGTAGCTTCCAAAAAACTTGCATGTTTCAAAATTTTCAATCGAAATTATTGCAAGGAAAAGGCCAGATTAACTCCTACACATACTGCATTGAAAGATGTAAAGATTAAGTGTAAGTTAACGCTTTTAACCGCATTTTGGCAAAATGCGGTACTGGGCATAAAAAAAGTTAAAATAAAAGTTTATAACTTTAGCAGAACCAAGACTCCACAAGTTATTGTCAACCAGACACTTACACTACATTGTTGTATAATAAAAAACCATATTTGTTAAAAAAACTTCGCAATGTCCAATAATATTTTGACTTTTCCAAAATAAATACCGATTTTTGTAGTTCATCTCTTTATCTAGAGATATCCCATCAACGAGAAATCATACTATACTTAGAAAGATCTGTTGATAACATACATCTTGAGAAAACTGAATGTACAATCCGGTTAACGGAATATTGCGCTCTCATTACTACTATATAGTAGAGACTGGTTACTCTCTTACTATTTAAATTATGTAATGAACTTTGAGGAGTTCTAACATCAGTCGAGAAGTATTTTTTTTTATGAAACACTGAAAAGAAAATGACTATTTAATACTTCTGGTTTTAACAACATTCAGTTAAATCCTCAAAAACAGCAAAATGACTTATAAGACTATTTTTAAAGGACGGTTAGAGTTTGGCAACTCAAAGAGCTACGATAAGGTACTTAAAATGTACCATCACCGCGTAGAGAATTATTACAAGTCAGACATCTTACTTAATGAAGAAGAAATTTTTGACGAATCTTCTTCTTCTCTCAATGTACCTCGTTTCATCACTCAAGGCTCTATGAAAAGCTGGAAGAATACATTTAATCTTCTGGAATACCTTGCTCAATTTGCTGTTTCTGGTAATATGGGAACCTGGGTAACTGAAGAAGGTAAAATCCTTCAGCATGGAGTTATCGAACCTAAAAGTGATAAGCTTGCAGTTCAAGCCTTTTTAAAAGGAAAAGACTTGATCAGCCAAAAAGGTAAAGAGATTGAAGCAAAAGAAGCTTTGAATCAGGCAATTGCCAAATATGAGCGCCATGCTCAGGCATATGAGAGACGAGGTTATGTTAATTTTATTCTCAAAAATTATGATGATGCAATCTATGATTTTACAAAAAGCATAGATCTATCCCCTATCAACCCAGATCCATATTTTGGAAGAGCTCGAATAAGAATTTTGAAGAATGATTACGAGGGAGCCATTCAGGATTTAGATCATGCAGTTAAGAAATCAATTCCTTTACAGGCAATTTATTGGAAAGCTCGTCGAATGAAGGGAGATTGTCACTTAAAACTAGACGACCATATTGGTGGACTTAACGATTTTAAATTTTTCTCTATGAGAAAATTTAAACCCGGTGATCCAAATCTACAATGGCAGCGATATGCTTCTTTCCATTACGGAAGAGCACTTTTAGAATCTAAAGAATTTGAACAAGCGGTCAATATATTTACGCAGACATTAACGATGGAATTAGGTGTGGATAAAGCTCCAGATGCAGAGATCCACTTATTTAGAGGAGATGCTCGTAAAAAAGCAGGTAAGACCGGTTATCTAAAAGATTGGCAAGAAGCCTTGAGACAAGGTGTAAAAATTGCTAAAGAGCGAATTGATAATCGTTCAAAATAGAATATCAAGATATTCTATTAAAAAGCCATCAGTAAGAAATTACTGATGGCTTTTTTAGTTTATCTTAGTTTTAAGTTTAGAATTCCCCTAAACTTAGACCAGACCAAGACCGTTAATAAAAAGTCAAAGAGGTCTTATATTTGTTACAATTAGGCTGGTTTCACGTTAAAAGAGTGAGCAAAGCTCAATAAATCAAAATCAATGACTCGAAATTATAGACTATTCCTAACGATGATTATTCTAGCACTAGGGGGAACAACAACCTTAAGTGCTCAAAAATATACAACTAAAAAGACAGTAAAAGGAAAACTCAAAAAAGTTTGGGACAAAGGAATGCAGCACAATTTAAAAGGGGAAAACGTTAAAGCTATTAAGGAATTTGAAAAAGCTTTAAAGATGAATCCAAACTTTATTGATGCTCAAATCCAATGGGCAGCTTTAAATTACGAAATGAAAAGATTCGATCTTGGAGAATCAGGTTTTGAAAAAGTACTTTCCATAGATCCCGATTACAATAAGAAAGTGCTCTATACGTTGGGACTTTCCGAATTAAAGCAAAATAAATACACCGAAGCTGCAGAACACTTTAAAGCATATTCTGATTCCGGAGCCAAAAATAAAACTTTAATTGCCAAAGCCGATCGACTTTATAAAAATTGTAACTTCATCGGCACTGCCCTAGCAAATCAAGTTCCCTTCGATCCAATTTCGCTAGGAGCAAACGTCAATACCAAAAACTCTGAATACCTTCCTTCCCTTACCGCAGACGGAGAAACTTTAGTTTACACAGTCCGAGAACGAAATGATGAAAATTTTTATATCAGTTCTAAAAAAGACAATGTCTGGCAAGAAGGTAAACCTATCTCTGCTATCAACACCGACATGAATGAAGGTGCTCAAAGCATCTCTGCTGATGGGAAAATTATTTTCTTTACAGACTGCGGAGGAAGACGCGGCTATGGAAGTTGTGACCTTTTTTATAGTGAAGTGAGAGATGGTCGCTGGACACCTGCTGAAAATGTAGGAAAACCAGTCAATGGGAAATCATGGGATGCGCAACCATCTATTTCGTCTGATAAAAACGCACTCTACTTTTGTTCGAACAGAGATGGTGGAAAAGGAGAAAGTGATATATGGGTGAGCTATCGACTAGCAGGAGGTAAATGGGGCACGCCTGAAAACGTCAGCGATGTTATCAACACCCCTGGCAAAGAACAATCTCCTTTTATTCATCCAGATGGTCAGACGCTTTATTTTATGTCAAATGGTCATCCAGGGATGGGAGGATTTGATTTATATTTTTCCAGAAAACAAGAAGATGGAACCTGGGGAACACCAGAAAATATAGGCTACCCAATAAATACTAAAAATAACGAAGGCGCATTAATCATTAGCTTAGATGGAAAGACGGCTTACTTCGCCTCAGACAGAAAACTCGGTACCACTGACAAAGATGCTACTTTCGGTGATCCTACAAAATCAAGTGATACAGACCTTTATCATTTTGAACTTCATGAAGGAGCAAGACCACAACCGGTCACCTATGTCCAAGCTAAAGTCTATGACATCGAAACGAAAGAAGCGCTTTCTGCAAGTGTTGAATTTATCAACTTAAAAACCGGGACTACTTTTGCAAAATCATTTACTGATTATGAAGGAGAATTTTTAATTTGCTTACCATTAGGTAAAGACTATGCGCTTAATGTTTCTAAAAATAAATACCTTTTTCATTCTGAAAATTTTGCATTAGCTGAAAACATCGCTTCTGAAAAACCCTTCCTTTTAGAAATAGGACTACAACCGATCAAGGAACCGGAAACTGAAGGCGGTATTGCGCTATCTTCCAAACCCATCATCCTTAAGAATGTATTTTTCGAAACGGCAAAAGCAGACTTACGCCCAGAATCTGTTACCGAATTAAATCGTTTAAAGAAATTATTAGAAGACAATCCCTTGCTGCGAATTCAGTTAAATGGTCACACGGATAACGTCGGTTCTGATACAGACAACCTTAGTTTATCAGATGCAAGAGCAAGAGCGGTATATACTTATTTGGTTGAAAATGGAATAGATGCATTAAGGTTATCTTCCAAAGGTTTTGGTGAAACGAAACCTATCGACACCAATGATACCGATGAAGGAAGACAGAACAATAGGCGGACGGAATTTGAAGTAGTGAATTAAAGAAGCGAACAAAAGAAGATTTAATAAGCGATATAAATCAGGTTTGAATTTACAATAAAACCTAATACCGCTTTTCTTAGTTTAGAACAAATACCAGCAATACATTCATGTTCACTTGCTAACCTACTTCCATTGTTAACTTTCTTAAATCAGTCCCCTAGATTTCAATTCCAAATACTTATTGATTGTATTGACTGAAAGTTCTTCTGGTTTGGTAAGTATAGCTTGAATCCCATACTGCCGAAGCTTCTGTACCATCTGTACTTTTTCCGCTAAATATTTCTGCGCAATGGTTTGCAAATAAATATCTTCCGTCGTCTCCACTTCTTTATTTGCAAAGTCTTCAATTTCTGTATTTTCAAAAAAGATAACCACCAATAAATGCAAATTATTTATTCTCCGTAGAATAGGCATGACCCTTTCCATCGCATGTGGGCTTTCAAAATTAGTGTACAACATCAACAGACTACGCCCCTTAATCAACTTCCGAGAGGCATGATACAACAATTCATAATTCGCCTCCTTCGGACGCTCCTTTTCATTATATAAAGCAGCTAGAATATTATTGAGGTGATTCGTTTTTCGATCCGCCTTGATCGTAGTTCCAATCTTATCCGAAAAAGTTAATAAGCCGGCACGGTCATGTTTTTGTAAAGCGATATTAGAAATTACGAGGCTAGTATTGATCGCATAATCCATCAGACTTAATCCATTGAAAGGCATTTTCATCACCCGACTTTTGTCAATGATATTATAGATTTGCTGTGCACGTTCATCTTGAAATTGATTGACCATCAGTTGTGCTCTACGACTACTCGCCTTCCAATTAATCGAGCGATAATCATCTCCGCGTACATAGTTTTTTATTTGTTCAAACTCATAGCTATGACCAAGTCTACGGATTTTTTTAATCCCTTGACTTGTTGAAATTCGATCAAAAGCCTTCAGTTCAAAATTTTTCATTTGAATAATCGACGGGTATACCGGTACATTCACTTCTGCTTTTTTACGAATCCTCCTTTCCACTAAACCAATAAATGATTGAACGAATAAATTGATTCTTCCGAATTTGTACTCCCCTCTTTCCAAAGGTCTTAATTCATATTTCAATTCTTTTTTCCCACTTGACTTCAAATCAAATTCAATTTCGAAATCTCGTTTTTGAAATTGAAAAGGTAATTCGTCAATCAATTTAATTTTTAAATTTTGAACTGATTGATTGTCCACTTTAATCTGGATCGTATTTGTATCTCCTAAAGAAAGTACCTTCGATACTTTTCTACTGCAGTCAATAAATACATTCCGATTAAAAAGAACCAAAATATCTATAAGTACCAAAGCCACCGACAACACAAATAAAGTCTGTGCTACTGGATACAAAATATCTATCGCAAAACTCAATACAAAAAAGCCTGCCAGTCCGCCGAAGAGCAGAAAGAAACGATCCGTTAAGTATAAATTTTTAAACGTTTTAAACATAAATATTTTAATCGTCTAGTATTAATTTGTCATTAAACCATGCATCTTTTTCTACATTTAGGAGGCTATTCACTCATTTACCAATTCACTCATTCGCTCATTCCTCAATTGGTTCCCCGCCGATTCATCCTTCTATCCTTCCTTACCTCGGCACTTCAATTTTCTTTACAATATCATTAATCACATCACGTGCATCGTAACCTTCCATTTCCCTTTCTGGTGTCAGAATAATTCTATGATTCAAAACAGGGTAAGCAACATATTGAATATCATCTGGCGTTACGAAATCACGGCCATTCATTGCAGCGATTGCTTTCGAAGTTTTCATAATTGCTAGCGATGCTCTAGGTGATGCACCAAGAAAAAGATCTCCATTGTTTCGAGTATTATGAATAATCGCTGCGATATAATCTAAAAGTTCATCTTTTATATAAACTTTTTCAATGAGGTCTTGACATTCTTTCAGCGCCTGAGGAGTAAAAACTGGTTTAACATCTCCTTGCACTTTCATTTTAAAATCATTTCTAAAATTACGAAGAATCATTTTCTCTTCTTCGAGACTTGGATACTGCATATTGATTTTAAAAAGAAACCGATCCAGCTGCGCTTCTGGTAACTTATACGTTCCCTCTTGTTCAATTGGATTTTGTGTAGCAATCACAAAGAAAGGAAACTCCATTGGATAGGTAACTCCATCCATCGTCACCTGGAATTCTTCCATAACTTCAAAAAGCGCAGACTGTGTTTTTGCTGGAGCACGATTGATTTCATCGATCAAAACCATGTTCGAAAAAACAGGGCCTTTACTAAATGAAAAATCAGAAGTCTTCAGATTATAAACCGTAGTTCCAACGACGTCTGTCGGCATAAGATCCGGCGTAAACTGAATCCTTGCAAATTCAGTATTCAATGTTTTAGCAGTCAATTTAGCCAATAATGTTTTTGCAATTCCAGGAACGCCTTCGATGAGTACATGCCCACTGGTAAACAGAGCTGCTAGCAATTGATCCATCATTTGATCTTGACCAACAATCACCTTTGACAGTTCTGCTTTGATTCGATCTACCGCATTTTGGACGATAGATAAATCCAACCGATTTCTTTGAAAAGAATCATATCCGCCAGAGCTTGGAGGAACGGGAGAGAACGGAGGAACAGGCGGCACTGTTACACCTTCTGCCTCCGGGACATTCGTCACAGGGTTTTGATTAAAAGAATTTTCAATCGGTTCCTGATTTTCAAGACCACCTTGCTCTTCGATCGGATCTTGATTTTCGTTGATGTCGTCGATATTCATACTATTATATTATTTTCTATTCTTATAAAACATTTCCAATGCCTGATGAAAATCAATCAGAGTCTTATCGGAGATAAATGTACTGCCCTTTATATTTTGATAAAATTCTAAAATTTTATTAATCACTTTTTCAGGAACTTCAGATTTTATACTTAGTTTTTTGACAAATTCTTCGTTGATTTCTTTTGTTGTAATACTATACCGATTCCGCACATGCCCTAAGAACAGTTTCATTTTCTGAATCGATAATTTCTTATGATCGTTTTGTAAAAAATATAAACTTCCAATGGTAGAAATAAACTCCAGAGAAGTATTTTGATTCCCTTCAATAACAGGGATAATTCGTTGACTTCTTTTCGCTCGAAACAATAAATACAGAAAACCACAAGCTAGTAAAAGATACCATGCCCAAGTCAACGATGGTTGATCTAATATATAATCTAAGGGGCCTTCTCCAGATAATTCTCTTTCTGGATTTAGCTCTCTCATCGAGTTTCTTCTTCGACTTACGGACTCTCTTACTCGGCTATAAGTATCCCAATAAATTGGCCCTTCATCTAGATGAGAAAAAACTTTACTTGCGTATTCTAAACCGACTTCATCTAGGAGTTGAATATTCGAAAAAGCAATTGGATTTGTATGAAAATAGAAATATCCTTCTCCATATTTTATTTTAGCAAAATTCACTTTATCACCATTCACCGTACCCAATCGGATGAAACTATAATCTTCTTCACAAAAATATACACTGTCGATATAATGCCATTTATAGGAGTCCGCTTTTCCTTTTTTTATAAACCTAAAATCAATATCCATTTCAGATTTCAAACTATCATGCAGCATATTGAATCGCCCCATAGAATCCTGAATATGGACATAATCATCCCAGAAATAATCATTGCACTCTTCGTAATACACATAAAACATCAAGTCATAAGGAATACTCTTACTGGCAATGAGTGCATTATTCCCTTTTTCAACAAATGCTAATAATTGATCTACATCCGAGGTATCCATATACAAGCCTTCTCCCACAAATACATAATTCGCTTTTTCTGTTCCCTCTTCTGTAGGAAGTTCTTTTTCGACACTACTCCCAATATCTTTTAGCTCATGAGCCGGAAAATATTTATCCAGCAATCCGTGGACAACAAAAGTACCGTAAGGCTCCTTACTTTTTTCTCTATAGTCTTCCGTCCAATTAAAATTAGGCCCACTCCCTTTGATCAAAAGGAACACGAGTAACAATAGCACGAATGCTATCCCAAAAATAATTACTGGACGTTTGTCTTTCATATTCTCATTTACATAAAAACTTAGTTAACCTCATTAGCCGCTTATTACAACCTGTTCATTTTGAGCGGCTTTGACTAATGCTTCAAACTTTGGTTTTACACTTTGATAATCTGATTCATCGACTTCTCCTTCGCCGTACCATGCTCGTTCAAAAATCCTTGTTGCTTCCCGGAATGATTGAAACATACTGGTCTTTCTCATCTCTCGCAAATAATCTTTATTCGTTTTATCTTTCTTCCATTGAATCGTTTTATTCAATGACAATTCTTTTATAATAGCGAGATAATATAAACGAATCGCAAGAGAATAATTCTTCTTATCTACGGCTTCTCGAATAAACCGATCAAGGTCAGATTCGTAAATATGTTCTTCTACATTATCAATGGTAATCGTGGTATCAATTTTTCCAATTTTCCGATTAGTGGGACTTTTAAATGTCCCGGCTCCCATAAATTGTGCAACCAATAATACAATCGCTGCAGCAATAATGAGAATAAAAATTATTTTAAAAAAGCCTGCCCAAAATTCTCCACTTCCTCCTCCAGAATAAGATCGAGAAGACCTAGAAGCTCCTGAAGAAGTCGAAGGCATGTACCCTTCATCATAATCTTCATCTACCTTTTCTTCCTCTTGTTCGTTATAGTTAATCCCTTCAATGATTTTCGCCCATTCTTCTTTATCAACCTTCAATTCTTGAATCTCAGAATTAAGATATGCATCCTGCCCCGTCTGAGCATAGCTATAAGTGCCACACCCAAGCAGTACAAAAAATAAAAGATAATATTTTAAAATCCGTAAACTCATATAATTACTTAACTACTTATTAACTTACTTAGCCTCTATTGCCGCAGGCAATCTATCCCTCATCACTATTTCGACAAGTCGAAATCTACGCACTATCACCGCAAGTGATCTATCCCTATTTCACCCCAGGTGAATCACCCTTCCGCTTCCATCCCCTGAATACGTTTTCTTACACCAATATATTTAATCTGTTCTTTCAAACTTGGCGCTTCCTCAATTTCTAATAAGGTAAAATACAACAGCCCGCCTCCTATAGTCATAATCGTATAGATTAGCGTCATGAAAAATATCGAAGAAAAAGCTAGAAGCATTGAAAGGACTTCATCCATTGTGTTTTGTTCCAAAGATAAATTCCAGCCAATCATATCAAAGAAGAACCACAAAAATGTAGTATCCATAAAACCATAAAAAAGTATTCCGATTAAAACCAATAAAACATATAAACCAATCAGAACACCAAAGTTTCCACTAATCAAACTAAAGGTTTTCCCCAAACCTTGAAATATATTTATTTCTTCCCAATAATTAACAAACATCCACAAGTATATAATTGGAGCAATAAAAGTAAACAACAAAAACGTATACCAAGCCCCCGTCATTATTATCAATGAAATTAAGGTCGCGGGGAATAACATTTTTAAATAATTAATCGCGTAGAAAGTCCATTTTTTTTCCGCATATTTTTGTGGGTCGGGAAACTTAACCAAATATGTCAGAGGTACAAAAGCTACTGTTGTAAAAATCAAAAAATTTGCAATCGGTAAAAAAGGTAATGCATCATTTACAAAGTACTGCCGGATAACTGTCAAAGCACCAAACAACTGGGTCGGATGCGAAAACAATCGATCTATATCTTCTATGGAAGTGACGTAAGAAAAAGCACAAAACACAAGCCCTGCTCCTAATGCTAACAACATTATCTCTCTTAGTATCTTCTTATAAAAAACAAAAATATCTGCAAATATTTCTCCTGATGTTTTGATTCGATCGAAGCTAATCTTTTGAGTATTATCAGGTGGCAGTTCGGTATCTTTTATTGGTTTCGCAAAACCGCGTCTCGCTTTCATGACCGGGTAAATAATAAAATATCCAATAACAAAAGCCAAGCATAAAAAAATAAAAATTGCACTAACAATATCTGGAGTTTCAGTATACCTCGTCAAATAACCTTCTATGAATCCAGCCATTATAATAATCGGTGCAATACCAAACATAATCTTCAAGCCTCGCCTGGCGGATATCTGAAAAGCCTGTAACCTAGTCAAAGTTCCTGGAAAAGCAAGCCCCTGCCCCATGGTCATCCCTGCAGCTCCCGCGATAATAATCGCGGATATTTCAAGCGTACCATGGGTCCAGATTGTAAGAAAGGATTCTAGGAAAACGCCTTTTTCAATAAAAAAATACTGGAAGGCTCCGACCATCACACCATTACTTATTAATATGCCCGCAGAACCAATTCCGAAAAAGATTCCCAGGCCAAAAGTCAAAAATGCAACATAGAGATTATTGGCTGTTATGCCCAATGACATCCCAAATTCTCCTTTTTCTTTATAAACGGCCATAGGATCTCCTGAGTCAATATTCGCAATGGTCATATCCACATAGGCATCACCTAAAATAATTCTCGGGAATTCTGGATTCATTTTACAAGAAAGCATTCCAATCATCATCGAAAGAACAAATATCGCAAAGGACATTCGAAATGCATCTCTAGCATTATAGACCAATTGAGGAAGTTCATCCGTCCAGAAATATAGAAAGCGGCCAAACTTTACTCGTTTGTTTTTATAAATACTGTAAAAAACCTGTTGTGCAAGATTATTGAGATATACCCTTACCGAACGGTTTGGGTAGTAAGTTCTTGAATAAGAGAGATCGTCCGTAATTTGAACAAAAAGATCGTTTAGTTTATCCGGGTCTTTTTCTTTGAATTCTAAAATCCTTTCAAACTCTTTCCACTTATCTTTATTCTGCTTTATAAAATTTGTTTCTCGCATGGAAGCTTTGTTTCTGTTTTCAACCCTATTTGAGTTTATCGGCGTCTCAGTAAAAATAATGGAATTAACACAGCTAAAAAATTAATTTTTATATTTTTGAAAACTTTTTGTTTTGTAGCCTTGAAACACCTTGGTACTTTATGAAGTTATTTAAACGTAACTTTCATTCTAAAAGATTACATTTTATCATTTTTTTCGTATAAATACAAGATAAATTTAATGTATACTTTTGAACAACAATAGATAATTGATTCATCAGTTGTATATTCAATAGTATAAAACCTAAAGCCTTCTAAGTTTATTATGCAAACAATCGAAATAAGAACGACCCAAAATGTGACGATCGAATATGAGTTGGCTACAGTCAAGGATCGTTTTTTTGCTTATTTCATTGATTGGTTAATCATTGGCTCTTTCTATACTTTTTTAGCCGTCTTACTCACTGCTACAATCGGCGAGTTCATCTACGAATCAGGAATGAGCCAAATGCTTTTCGCTTTTTTCCTGCCAATTGGTCTTTTTGTATTTTATCAGTTGTTTTCAGAAATCTTAGCAGATGGTCAATCCTGGGGAAAAAAAGCCATGGGGATTAAAGTGGTTCGTCTTGATGGAAAAGAACCTACCCTAAGTGATTTTCTTCTACGTTCTGTTTTCCATATGGTGGATACTTTTACCTCCTTTGGAATCGTAGCTGCATTGTTGGTGAGCACTTCCAACAAAAGTCAACGTCTAGGAGACATGACTGCAAATACTACAGTCATCAAAGTTAAGTTTAGTCTCCGTTTTCGTTTGGAAGATATTTTAAAAATAAATACACTCGACGATTATGAACCAGCATATCCTGAGGTTAGACAACTAAGCGAGCAAGATATGTTATTGATAAAAACGATTATTTCCCGATATCGTCGGCATCGCAATAAAGCTCACCAAGAAGTCGTCAATGAGTTGGTTCAAAACCTAAGCAAGCAATTGGATATCCTCGAACCTCCAAGAGATAAAATTGGTTTCCTAAAAACCTTGATTCGGGATTATATTGTATTGACTCGATAAGTCCGTCAAATTTCTTTGTCTCAAGCAATCCTTTTTCATAATATAATACGACCTTTGTGGCTTTGAGAAAGCAACTATATGGTTATTGGCCATATAGCTATATCATCACATAACTTATTCCTCTAGATCAATAAGTCTAATTGTCACGATGAAAAGGAAAAACATAAAAAGAGCAATCGTTGAAAATATCGAGATTACCGGAATTGCAGATAAAGGCAGATCTATTGGCAGAGGTGAAGACGGTAAAGTTATTTTTGTAGAAGATGCAATCCCTGGCGATGTAGTGGATGTCAGCATCTACAAATCAAAGAAAGGATATGCGGAAGGTCGAGCGATCAATTTTCACAAATATTCCGAATCAAGAGCGGAGCCTTTTTGTGAACATTTTGGAGTTTGCGGCGGCTGTAAATGGCAAAACCTAAAATACGAAGCACAGCTTGAACATAAGCAACTCACTGTTTCTAATGCAATGAGCAGAATCGGAAAAATCGAAATCAAAGAATTCCTTCCTATCGTCCCTTGTTTAGAAAATACTTTTTATCGAAATAAAACGGAGTTCGCTTTTTCTAATAAAAGATGGCTCACCAAAGAAGAAGTCGCAGAAGGAAAATCAAACTTTGAAGATGTCCTTGGCTTCCACCGCTCTGGAGCATTCGACAAAATCGTTCCAATCAACAAATGCTTTCTCCAGCAAGATCCTTCCAATGAAATCCGAAATACATTACATGCTATTGGTATTGAGCAAAAATTAGAATTTTATGATGTAAAAGCGGAAACCGGATTTTTAAGACATATGCTTTTAAGAATCACCAGACTTGGAGAGGTCATGTTGATTATTTCTTTTTTTAAAGAAAACGAAAAACTTCGCAAAACTTATCTCGATGAAGTTCTAAAACGTCTTCCAAATATCAACTCTCTTCTTTATTGCATCAACCCAAAAGTCAATGACTTTATTCTCGATTTAAAAATCCACACATATCACGGCAATGATTTTATAAAAGAGCAATTAGGAGATATTCAGTTTAAAATTGGCCCTAAATCATTTTTCCAAACAAATACTCAACAAGCGGAAAGGCTTTTTGATACTGTTGTGAAA
Organism: uncultured Saprospiraceae bacterium; assembly: GCA_937921595.1. Taxonomy (GTDB): domain Bacteria; phylum Bacteroidota; class Bacteroidia; order Chitinophagales; family Saprospiraceae; genus JAHDHW01. The sequence continues at coordinate 12,609 of CAKZTD010000001.1, read as the reverse complement.
TTTGCGGAACTTGATGGCTCCCAAAATGTCTATGATTTATATACGGGTATCGGAAGTATCGCCCTATACATTGCAAAGTTTTGTAAACAAGTCGTCGGCATAGAAGAAGTCGAGTCTGCAATAGAAGATGCTAAAGAAAATGCAACACTTAACAATTTTGAAAACACCGTATTTTATGCTGGTGATGTAAAAAATATTCTCAGTCCTGATTTCGCAGACAAACATGGAAGGCCTGATCTAGTTATTACTGATCCACCAAGAGCAGGTATGCATGAAGAAGTAATCAAGATTTTACTTTTATTAGAATCTCCACGTATTGTATATGTCAGTTGCAATCCTGCCACTCAGGCCAGAGATTTAAATCTACTTGATGAAAAATACGAAATTCTAAAATTACAACCGGTCGATATGTTCCCACATACGCACCATATTGAAACCGTTGCTTTGCTCCAATTAAAAGAGAAAAGAGGAATTGAAGATTGGAAAGATTGGATGGGAAAATCTTTTGAATGAATCCATTATCAACATTAAAAATTTTATATTTACCTAATGACTACAGAAGAGCAACATAAGCTACTAGAAGAGGAAATGAAACTCTACAAACCTTTTTTAGCGTATACAGCAGATGCAATCCTTGATCAAGATGTTTCCCAATACCCTATTTTTATCGTCCACAAACAAGGCATTAATGTAGGTATACCATTGGAGACAGATCATATTAAAGGTCAAAAATTAATCAATGCTTCCTCTCTCGAAGAGTTTGTTACGAAACAACTCGTGGAAACCTCTAGAGTAGATGATTTTAAAGCTATTTATAAAGATCCAAAAGACAATTTGTGCTTGTTTGTAGTGGAAGATGGAGGCGCAAGCTTTGTTTTTATCCCTCGTAAATAAACTGTCGAATACTTTGGCACTAATTTAGGAGCAAGAAGTGATTAAACACACGATTTTGGAGCACAATTTCAATAACGAGGCTGATAATCAATTTCTAGGAGATTACTCTAGCTCACAAGGTTCATCTATGTATGACGACGTATCGACATTTGAGTCTTATCACAAGATTCTGTTAATTGAGGACAACCCAGGTGATGCTAGGCTTGTTGAGCTATTATTACTAGAATCCGATTTACTCAATTGCAAAATAAATAACAAAACCTCTCTTTCAGATGGTATTGCTGCTCTTGAGGCAGAAAATGATTTTGCTGCGATTCTTCTCGATCTTACCCTTCCTGATAGTCGGGGCTTTGAAACCCTCGAAAGATTACTCGAAAAATTTCCAGATGTAAACGTCATTGTATTGACAGGACTTTCTGATAAAAATATGGGTCTTAAAGCTGTAAAAGCTGGTGCTCAGGATTTTTTAATTAAAGGAGCCTTCGATGCCGATCTATTAGCAAAAACACTTCGATACTCAATTGAGCGAAGCAGTGTTTTACTTAGACTAGAAGAGACACAAAGATTATCTCAAATTGGAAGTTGGGAATTCAATCCAGATTCTAAAAAATTTATTGCCTCCAACGAGGTCTTCAGAATATTTGCTTACGCTGGCAGAAAATACAACATTTCGATTGACGAGTTAAAAGAAGCAGATACTTCTTTCGATTTTTTTGATACTATCCATGCTGAAGCCTTGGCTGGCAATGAAGTCAAAAAAGACATTGAAATCACCTTGAGTGACGGAAGTTCTCGATATATATTTATTCAATGCCAGACCAATACCAATACCGAAAGTAAATTAGTATTGAGTGGTATTATTCAGGATATAACTGAGCGTAAAAAAGCAGAGCAACAATTATTTCAAAGTCAGGAGCGGTATCAGGATATTTTTACAAAATCGAATGATGCTATTTTTATCTGCTCTTATGACGGAAAGCTTGTAGACTATAATGCTGCAACCTTGACTTTGTTTGGATTGAACAAAGAAGAGCTGGAGCAAATTGAAGATATACATACATTATACTATCCACTTGAAACAAGAAATGTCTTTCTCTCTTTAATAAAATCAGGAGAGTCCATGAAAGATTTCGAGATGGAAGTTCAGCCAGCAGAAGGGATTATTAAATACTGTCTCGTCACTGCTAATGCTTCTGAATCTACAGACGATTACAACATGATCGTCCGAGATATTACAGAGCGTAAACAAGCAGAAGAATTGCGAAAAGCAAGAGATGTAGCTCGTCAATCTTCTAAAATGAAAGAGCAATTCATTGCTAGTATTAGTCATGAAATGAGGACACCAATGAATGCCATTCTAGGGATGAGTAATCTATTGGTAAAAACAGAATTGCTAGAAGAACAGTCAGGTTACGTTAGTTCTATCAAACAATCATCAGAGATTCTTTTAGGGATTATCAATGATATTCTTGAAATCTCTACTTTGCAAAATGGGAAAATCCAGTTTGAATACAAAGACTTTGATTTATTTAAAGTACTTGCTAATCTGGTCAACGTTATGCAATATAAGATCAACGAAAAAGATCTTAGTTTTAAATTAGAAATTGACCCTGATGTTCCACAAGTTATTGTAGGAGACAAACTTCGTCTTAATCAGATTCTATATAATCTGGTAGGAAACGCTGTCAAATTTACAGACAGTGGGTTTGTTAAAATCCGAGTTCACAACATAAAGCAAAAAAGCGATTCGTTTACACTAAAATTCGAAGTTGAAGATTCTGGGATTGGAATTCCTCAGGATAAACTGGAAGCCGTCTTTGATTCTTTCACTAGAATTCGATCTAAAGAAAGACTTTACGAAGGTACAGGACTTGGTTTGTCAATAGCTAAAAATCTTGTAAAACAACAAGATGGACAAATCGGTGCGAGTAGTGTCTTTGGAGATGGGTCTACCTTCTTTTTCGAATTAGATTTTAAACCAGGAGAAGAATCAAGAATCCAAGAAGGTATCGCAGAAAGTACGCCTGCAAATATCAAAGAAGACTTGGAAATCAGATTGTTGTTGGTAGAAGATCACAAGATGAATCAATTGGTTGCAAAGAAAACTTTAGAAAAGCAATGGGAAAAAATAAGTATCACTATTGCAAATAATGGACAGGAAGCTGTAAACATTTTAGAAAATCATACGTTCGATATAATTCTGATGGATATTCAAATGCCTATCATGGATGGCTATGAAACGACTCATCACATAAGAAACAATATGCCTCCAGAAATTGCTAAGATTCCGATTTTGGCAATGACCGCTCATGCTCACATTTCCAAAGATGAAAAGTTCAAGGAATACGGAATGGATGATTTCGTATTGAAACCCTTTGAGCCTAATCAATTATTTGAAAAAATCACTAAATACACACAAGCTTAATTTATTATGGACGTGAATTGTTACAAGCATATCAATCTTGAATACATGGATATGATGTCAGACGGGGATGACTCAATGAAAAAAATCATGTTAGAGATGCTACTGGAAGAACTTCCTCAAGAAATTTTAAAATTAGAATCACTTTGTCAAGAAGCCGATTGGTCTGATGTAGGTGCAGTTAGTCATAAACTAAAATCTACGCTAGCTTTCGTTGGCAATGACGAAATGACTGATGCCAACAAGAATATTGAAACTCTTTCTAAGAATGACGAAACTTTCAATCAAATTCCTTCTCTGGTTCAAAAGTTAAAGGATTTATATCCAAATACACTATCAGAATTGAGTGCTGAATTAGAAAGACTTTAGGTAAATGGTTTCGCATTTGGGTTTTAATAATACAAAATGCGGTTATATTTGATTTTTTCTTCATATCTTTACTGCACAGCTTCAGGCTGTAACCAAGTTTTACACAACATCACCATTAACCTAGACTACAAATATCCATGAAAATCCTTATTTGTGAAGATGAAGAAATAATGCTTACTGCATTAGAATTCCGTTTACAAAGGCAAGGCTTTGAGGTCCTAAAAGCAGAGAACGGTAAAGAGGCCTTAGAAATCATCAAAGCTGAACAACCTGATCTTATTGTTGCTGATATCATGATGCCATTCGTTAGTGGCCTTGAGCTAATCAATTTTGTAAGAAAAGATCTCGCCAGCCCTCTACCCATTATTGTTATTTCAGCTTTAGAGCATGAAGAAACAGTTTTAGAAGCTTTCAAGCTTGGTGCATCGGATTTTATAACGAAACCCTTCAAACCAAACGAGCTTATCCTCCGTATAAAGAAGATATTTCAGGAGATTGAATTAGCTCAGTAGTCAGAATTACCAATTATATTAAGTTTACCAGTCAGCAAATACCTAGAAGTATTGCTAACTTATTTGTTTACTTACTTGAATAAAATTCCATTAACAGATTATAATTAAAAAACATGAAAGGAATTATCCTTGCCGGTGGACTCGGCACCAGACTATATCCATTAACACTTGCTGTTAGTAAGCAGATGATGCCGGTTTATGATAAACCAATGATTTATTATCCATTGTCATCATTGATGTCAGCGGGTATTCGAGAAATCCTAATCATCTCCACACCACAAGATCTTCCGAATTTCAAAAAACTATTAGGTGATGGTCATGAAATCGGTTGTGAGTTTTCATACATCGAACAACATGTCCCCAACGGACTAGCTCAAGCTTTTGTCTTAGGAAAAGATTTTATCGGTGATGATAGCGTAGCCTTAATTCTTGGTGACAATATCTTCTACGGAAATGGTCTAAAAGAATTATTGCAAAGTAGTGCAAATCCAGATGGTGGAATTGTATTCGCATATCAAGTTGCAGATCCGGAGCGATATGGTGTTGTTGAATTTGATGAGAACTTCAAAGCACTTTCTATTGAAGAAAAGCCAGACAATCCAAAATCAAATTATGCGGTTCCTGGATTATACTTCTATGACAATAGTGTAGTTGAAGTTGCCGAAAATTTAGAACCGAGTCCTCGTGGAGAATATGAAATCACCGATGTCAATAAATATTATCTCGAAGCAGGTAAATTAAAAGTAGGTGTATTGAGCAGAGGAGTTGCTTGGCTAGATACTGGAACGCATAAGTCTTTGATTCAAGCGGGACAATTCATCGAAGTTATCGAAGAACGACAAGGTTTAAAAATTGGATGCATTGAAGAAATTGCCTGGGAAATGGGCTTTATCGACGATACTCAATTGGAAGCCCTTGGCCAAAAATATATTAAGAGTGGTTATGGAGAGTACTTATTAAATTTATTGAAGAAGTAAAAAACACTCAGATTTTTTTTATAAAAAAGTCATTGTTCATTTCAAATTGGTAGACTCTACTAATTTTTAATGAACAATGACTTTTCTATTTTGTAGGATTCAGTCAATAATAAAATGTTGAGTTCTTAGGCTTTCAATCCCAGTTTTCCATAAACCCAATTCATCGCCAATACTATAATAAATGCAGGAATTAAGCTCGCTACTTTTAAGTCTTCGAGAACTAATACCTTTAGCGCCAAGGCAATTAAAAGAGCTCCTCCGACTGCTGATATTTGTGAGATAATAGATTTTGTAAAAACAGATTTTGCTCTCCCAGCAATCATCGTTAATCCTCCTTGAATTAAAAGCATTGGTAAGACAGCAAATAATACTCCGACACCTCCATAAGTAGATGTTAAAACAATCGCCATAATCCCATCAAATATAGACTTGACAATCAAGAGTTCTCTTTTGTTTTGAATACCTTCCTCAATCGCTCCAACAATCGTAATTGGACTTGCACAGAATAAAACAAATGCTGCGATTAAGCCCGTAGAAAATCTTTCTTGACCAATATTCAAATTACTATCAAACCACATCTTCCATCCTTCAAGCATTTCTTTTAGCCCTAACCATTCTCCAATGATTCCTCCAATAATCAAACTGATAATAAACAATAACATCATCTCATCTTTGATCTTCAAACTCATCTGAATACCTAAAATAAGAATACCAATCCCCAGTGCTTGCTGAGTAATTAAACTTACATCATGTTGAATATCTGGAACAAATTGATGGAGTACTAATCCAATAAGGCTACCAACACCTACAGTAGCCATATTAATAAAAGTACCAACGGGTAGTTTACTCATAGTTCTTTCGTTTTCTCTTAATCTTGCAAATTTAAGATTAAATACAACGAAAAACGAAGACCAATTAAAGTATCTGGTCTACAATTTTCTGTGCTGCAGCTAAGCTTTCCTTTTTCCCAACATCGATCCACACATCTTCATCATGTGCATAACTCTTGATCAACTGACTTTCTGATGCTTTTAAATACGTATCGATAATTGAAAATTTTCCTTCTTGATCCATAAAATCAAATATCCCCGGACTGATCACATGAATGCCACTAAAGGCGCGCATTTGAAGTATTCCTTTTGATGGTCTACTCATTTTTATCTCTCCGGTTTTGACATTTGTCCAACCATGTAAAATTTCATTTTCATCAAAAACAAGGTATCGAGAAGTTGCTCGTTTTCGAGTAGCTAAAGTAGCCAAAGCATCATTTTCGATATGCGATTCATACATTTTCGCCAAATCAATATTAGTAATAACATCCGTATTACAAAGTAAGAAAGGCTTATCTTTTAAAAATGGTTTTGCTTTCTTCAAGCCACCGCCCGTTTCCAGAATTTGATCTTGTTCATCAGAGATGGTAATCTTGATTCCGAAATTATCTTTTTGCTCTAAAAACTGGAGAATCTGTTCTGCAAAATGATGTACATTCACAATGATATCATCAAACCCAAATTTGATCAAACGCCGAATGGTGATTTCTAATAAAGGCATCTCCCCTACTTTCACCATTGCCTTTGGTTGATAATTTGTCAAAGGCCTTAACCTCGTTCCTAAACCTGCGGCCAGTATCATTGCTTGCATAAAAGATAATTTATATTGGTAAGGAATCAGCAAATAATCAGATGCTGAGTCCTAAGGTACAATTTTTTTTAAGCAATGATAATTCACCAAAGAAGATGAATATATAGTACAATCTTCAAGATCTTCTAAACTATTCATTTATCTTATCGTAGACATCTCTTATATAATTCAAGTCCCTAGTTTTTTTAACTTTGCACATTAGCAATGATTTGTTTTAAAATAGATAGATGATTCAAAACCCTTTAGTACGCTTACTTTTAGCTCCATTCTCCTTGCTTTATGGCATTGGGGTTAGTCTGCGTAATTTTTTTTACAGCAACAATCTGTTAAAAGGGGTAGAATTCGATATTCCGATCATTTCGGTAGGAAATCTATCTTTAGGTGGTGCAGGCAAGACTCCCCACATCGAATACCTGATTCGCTTATTGAAAGACTACATCAACGTGGCAACCTTGAGCCGTGGGTACAAACGAAAAACCAAAGGGTTCTTAGTCGTTGACCCTAGCCATACGGCAGAGATCGTTGGCGATGAACCTTTACAATTTCGAAGGAAATTCAATGATATCCAAGTTACGATTTCAGAGAGTCGAACTTTTGCCATTCCAAAGATCATGATGGAAATGCCAGGAACACAAGCAATTTTGCTAGATGACGCTTTTCAACATCGATCGGTAAAACCAGGTTTGAATATTTTATTGACCGAGTATAGCTATCCGTTTACCAGAGATTATTTGCTGCCAAGTGGTCGATTAAGAGAATGGCGTTCTGCATATCATCGAGCAAATATCTTGATCGTTTCAAAGTGTCCTTCAACAATTACGGAAGAAGAGAAAATCAATTTCATTGATGAGATCAAACCTTTTCCGCGACAGCGAATTTATTTTTCTTACTATAAATATCAGGATCCTTATTTTTTTCTACAAAGAAATTATGTGCTCCCTTTAAAAGAGAATGTCGATATTTTACTAATTTGTGCAATAGCCAACACTGATTACCTTTTAGAATATCTCCATGAAAAGGTAAATTATGTGAAAGCTTTAGAATATGAAGATCATCATTTCTTTAATGAATTTGATGTTTCTAATCTGAAAACCGAATTTGATAAAATAGAAAGTGGTCGTAAAATTATTTTAACGACAGAGAAAGATGCGATGCGTTTAGAATTGCACAAGGATTTTATAATACAAAACAAATTACCGATCTATGTACTTCCAGTCGAAGTAGCTTTTCATTTTAATGAAGGTCAGCTCTTTGATAAAGATGTAAAAGATTTCTTACTAAACTTTCGGAATTAAGAGTATGTTCAAATTCTTAGCTGACGCTTTTTATGCTTTTTTAAAATTTTTGGTGCTCGTCATCTACCGAGTTTTTTATTCTAAAATCACGGTTATCAATAAAGAACATTTAAGCTTTAAAAATGCCGCAATAGTTATTTCAAATCACCCAAGCACCTTGATGGATCCATTGAGTGTTGGTTCTAGAATTAACCGAAGATTATCTTTCCTTGCAAATGCTGGTTTATTTAAAAATGCTGCTTTCGGTGCTTTTCTAAAAGTATATTGTATCCCTGTCGAACGACCAAAAGATGTAGATGGGAGACGAATTAATAATGCAGATAGTTTTGCACGAGCAGATGAACACCTCGCCAACAATGGCGCAATTTATATCGCAGCAGAAGGAACTAGTGTCGTGGAACGAAGATTAAGGAATTTAAAAACAGGAACGGCAAGAATCGCTTTGAGTGCAGAAAGTAAAAAAGATTTTAGCATTGGCGTCACCATCATTCCCGTTGGATTAACTTATACTACCCCACTAAATTTCAGAGGTGAAGTTTTATTAAACGTAGGTGAACCAGTTCATCTAGATCAATATAAATCGGCTTATGAAGAACATCCTTTTAAAACGTCAAAAAAATTAACTGCAGATTTACAAGACATCATGAAGTCTCTAGTTTTCCATACTGAAGATGAGGCTCATGATCAGGCGCTAACTTATACTCAGACGCTTGCTCAATCTGAAAACCCAATGCCTCCAAAAAAACATTTCTTAAGAAGTAAGAAAGTTTTAAATCGCATTCATGCATTGAGTGATGTGGGGTTCAATCAATTAAAAACAGCAGGTGATGAATACTTCCAGACACTAAAAAATGAAAAACTACAAGACCTTAGTTTTTTCAGAACTTTTAAAAACCAATCTCATCTTATATCTATTTTAAAGTTGATCATTGGTTTACCTCTTTTTTTATACGGTTACATCAATAACATTTTCGCATTTTCCATCCCTTGGATTCTATCAAAAAAAATAAATATTTTCCACGGTTATAAACCAACGATAATGGTCATGGCTGGATTAATTTTTATCCCACTCTTTTTTTATATTCAAACAAAAATCGTCAGCCATTTTATCGACATTCCTTATATAGGATGGATCTATTTCTTCACTTTACTACCGATGGGCTGGATCGCCTGGGAATATCGAAAAATCGCTATCCAATTTTCGCAAGATCAAAAAGCCAAAAATTTCAAAAAGAAAAACGCTACCAAATTCGAAAACCTAAAAGCTAAAAGAGATAAATTTAAATCTCTCCTACAAAACATGGTCTAGCTTATTATAAGTTTATGTCCATTTACAAGCTTCTTTTTCCTTCGATGATGCACAATATAAGCTTGCTTTAAACTTAAAAAACATCTCTTTTTTAGCTTAATTTAATTATTTTATCTTCGTGGACTTTGTATCTTCTTTGTGAACTTAGTTTCCAAAACATGCTATACCAAATCACCCTCATCATTTTCCTAATTGCATTTGCCATCCAAATGATCTATTGGCTTTTCCTATTTTCAAAACTGGCATTTTATAAAAAAAAGAAAGACAATTTTCAAAAAAAAGAAGGTCCATCTGTATCAATTATCATCTGTGCTCGTAATGAGGAAAAAAATCTTCAAGCTAATTTAGACCGTATCCTAAATCAAAACTACCATTCCTTTGAGGTCATCGTGGTAAACGATGAGTCCTCAGACTCAACGGATAACATATTATTGAATTTTAATATAAAATATCCTATCTTGCGTTCAGTTTCGCTAAAAAACAAACCAAAAGGGAGTGGAAAGAAGTTTGCACTCGCTCAAGGAATTGAAGCGGCGAAACATCAAGTTCTTTTATTAACAGATGCGGATTGCGTACCAAATAGCAACAACTGGATCACAGAAATGATGAATCATCTCGACGACCAGACAGAAATAATATTAGGGTACGGTCCACACACTACAGCGAAAGGCATTTTGAATAAATGGATTCGCTATGAGACACTTAACACTGCTACACACTATTTTTCTTTCGCGTTAGCTGGTATTCCTTACATGGGAGTCGGCAGAAATTTGATGTACAAAAAAGAGTTATTCCGAAAAGCTGGTGGATTTAATGACCACGCCCACTTACTTTCAGGAGACGATGATTTGTTTATCAATAAGGTTGCCACTTCAAAAAACACACGAATTGCGCTCACACCAGAGAGCTTTATGTATTCGGATGGAAAACAATCTTGGAAGGAGTATTACCGGCAAAAAGCAAGACATTTGACCACAGGGAAACACTATACTATGAAACACCAGATACTTCTGGGAATGTATACTCTAAGTCATTTCTTGTACTACATAGGAGGCATTGCGCTATTGATATTAAACTTTAGCACAATATTTGTTGTGGTTGTATTGATCTATCTGGTGAGAATGTCAATTATAATCCTATGGTACAGAGCAATTTTCAAAAAACTTCAAGATAGTAGACTCCTTTATTGGGTCCCCTTATTTGATTTTGGAACTTTGCTATACTATTTGATTTTCTCTCCGGTTTTAATGACTGGAAATACAAATCGATGGAAGTAAAAACAGAAGTAAAAACGACGAACCTTTCTCCTCGCGCCCAAGAAGATTACAACATGGTATTAGAAGCTATCGACGGAAGTCAAAAAGCTTATACTATGCTTATGGAGCGCTACCGCAGCTCAATTTTTCACATGATGCTCAAAATGGTTAACAATCGCGACGATGCGGATGACCTTACTTTGGAAGCATTTGGAAAAGCTTTTAACAAGCTCCCAAGTTATGCTCCACGCTATGCATTTAGCACCTGGTTATTCAAGATTGCGATCAACAACTGTATTGATCACATCAGAAAAAAGAGATTGCACTTATTATCAATTGATGATCCTATCGAACCGAATAGTGATCACGATTTCTCAAGCAATATTCGTTCTAATGCACTCGATCCAGAGGAGCAATTTATCAGAACTCAGCGATTGAGCCTGATGAGAAATATCCTGGGAGAGCTTAGCCTCAAATATCGCTTGATGATTGAACTTCGATTTTTCGAAGAACTCAGCTATGATGAAATTGCAAAAGAATTAGACATTCCTTTAGGAACGGTCAAAGCTCAATTATTCCGAGCAAAAGAAATTCTTTTCCAATTGTTACAAACGCCGAGAGCCCAAGCTTATCTTGATTCTACAAAAAGACGTCCTAAGCAGAAAAAAGCTAAGGGTAAAAAAGAATTAGAAATAGCAGAACAAAAAGCAGTTGCAATGGCAGTTGCAGAAGCTTAACAACACACACTATATGTAGCACAACGACATTTTGATGCGCCTGATCATTTCAATAATTATGAAGTGGTCAGGCGTTTCTCGTTAAAAAATAGCTCTCCTTCCTCTTTTGATTCTAATTTTGATTTTGATTGAATTTTTGATTTCAATTCTCTTACCTTTGCGACCATGGAAGCCATCTCAAAATATTTTCCGGAATTATCCGAATTACAACTACAGCAATTAGTCCAACTCCCTGCCCTTTACAAGGAGTGGAATGACAAGATCAATGTGGTCTCTCGAAAAGATATTGAAAACATCATCGAGCGTCATATTCTTCATTCATTAGCGATTGCTAAAGTCATCACCTTTTTACCTGATGCAGAAATATTGGACCTCGGAACGGGAGGTGGATTTCCAGGAATTCCTTTGGCTATCTTTTTTCCAGAAACCCAATTTCAGATCATCGATGGTACTGGTAAAAAAATCAAAGTAGCCAACGAAGTGATCGAAGCCTTAGGCTTGAAAAACATTAAGGCTAAGCATATGCGATCGGAGGAAGTCAAGCACCATTTCGATTTTGTGATTTGCAGAGCAGTTGCGAGTCTGGACAAACTCGTCCGATGGAGTTTTCCACTACTTAAGAAAAAACAAGTTCATGCTATCCCTAATGGTCTTATCACTTTAAAAGGAGGAAATATTAAGGCCGAAATAAAAGCACTTCCTAGAAATGAGTACGTCGAGATTTATCCGATTTCAGATTATTTTGAAGAAGACTTTTTTGAAGAAAAATGTGCGGTTTATGTCCAGGGGTAATACTAAAACATCATAATCTTGATCCGCTCATACGTTGAAAGATCATAATACCTTTACCTCAGTTAGAAATATATAGTAACTTAAAATTGTCTAAACCTACTTCAACAACTTCTCCAAATAATGCTCCCCAACCCCAAAAGATTTTTTAATCGCTTCAATTTTTCCTAAAGCTGATTCATCTTTCGTTTTCGACAATTCCCCTACGATCATCAAATTCTTACTCGTATGTTCTGTAGAAATAAATTCAAAAACCTTGGTCCGATATCCATTCGCTTCCATCAACAAAGCACGAATTCCATCGGTCACTAATTCCGCTTGTCGCTCTTTTAAAATCCCATGTTTTAAAATCGGGCTCAGTTCCGATTGGCAATTCATCTCTTTTCGAATCTGTTTATGACAACAAGG